>JAFSXA010000057.1 GCA_017450135.1 Clostridia bacterium
AATAATGTATAATATTAAAGATAGCGAGAAATGAGGAATCAATATGATAGAATTTAAAAACGTATCTTTCGATGTTGAATCGGGAGAAGGAGTCAAAGAGATAATCGACGACGTCAGCTTTGCCATTGACGAACGCTTTGTTGCCCTCACGGGTCCCAACGGCGGCGGAAAATCGACAATAGCCAAGCTGATTGCCGGCATTTACAAGCCTACGTCGGGCAGAATTATTTTTAACGGCGAGGATATCACCGATATGTCCGTCACCGACAGGGCGAACAGCGGGATCAGCTTCGCTTTTCAGCAGCCCGTCAGGTTCAAGGGTATTACCGTGCGTGATCTTATAATGCTTGCAGGCGGCAGGAAGATGAATCTGAGCGAGGTCTGCGAGTTTCTTTCCAACGTGGGACTCTGCGCGAGGGATTATGTAGACAGGGAAGTCAACGACAGTCTTTCGGGCGGCGAGCTCAAACGTATAGAGATAGCCATGACCATCGCAAGAGGCACTCAGCTAACCGTCTTTGACGAGCCGGAGGCGGGGATAGACCTCTGGAGCTTCAGCAATCTTATTTCGGCGTTCCGCAGAATGTATGAGAAGAACAACGGAAGCATCATTATTATTTCGCATCAGGAACGGATTTTGAAAATTGCAGACAGGATCATTGTGATCTCCGCCGGAAAGGTGGCTGCCGACGGCAGCAGGGAGGAAATACTCCCGGATCTTTTGGCTGACGGTGTGTGCAGGGTTCTTGAGGAAAAGATTTAAGGAGGGCTGAACAATGGCACTTGACAGAGCACAGCTCGGTTTATTGAAAAAGATTGCCGATCTTGAGTCCGTCCCCGAGGGCGCGTATAACATTCGCCTGAATGGGGATCTTGAGGGCAGAAGATCGACCGCGAATATAGAGATAGTCGGCAAAGAGGACAAGCCTGGAATAGATATCTACATCAAGCCGGGCACTAAAAACGAGAGGGTCGACATCCCGGTAATTCTCTCAAAGACCGGGCTTAAAGACCTTGTTTACAATGATTTCTATGTCGGCGAGGGCGCGGACGTAACCATCGTTGCCGGCTGCGGCATACACAACGACGGCAGTGAAAAGAGCGAGCACGACGGCATACATTCCTTCCATATCGCCAGGAACGCGAGGGCGAAGTATTTTGAGCGGCATTACGGCGAGGGCGACGGCAACGGCGAGAGAGTGCTCAATCCCACCACTGAGGTGGATATCGCCGAGGGCGGCTACCTTGAAATGCAGACGAGCCAGATAAAGGGCGTCGATTCGACCGTCCGCGTGACCCGTGCCGTCCTTGCGGACGGGGCTACGCTGGTTATCCATGAGAATATTATGACGCACGGCTCTCAGACGGCGAAGACGGATTTCACCGTTGATCTCAACGGGGTGAACAGCGGCGCGCACGTCGTTTCCCGTTCCGTGGCGAAGGACGATTCAAAGCAGCACTACGTCTCCGTTATCAACGGCAATAACCGCTGCAACGGCCACACAGAGTGCGACGCTATTATAATGGACAACGGCTCGGTCACTGCGGAGCCCAAGCTTACGGCTAACGATATCGAAGCTTCCCTCATCCATGAGGCGGCGATAGGCAAGATAGCCGGCGAGCAGCTTATAAAGCTGATGACTCTCGGACTGACGGAAAAACAGGCGGAAGAGGAGATAATAAACGGCTTCCTGAGATAAGGCCGCCGCTGAAAGATCTCACGTATTCTATATGTATTATTACAAGTAAAGAGGAATATTTATGTATGTACTGATGTGCGCGGCTATACCTCCGCTGCTGCTCCTGTTTTACATACTTCATCTTGACAAGATAGAGCGCGAGCCGATCGGGCAGGTTTTGAAGATATTCTTTCTCGGCTGTCTGTCGGTTATCCCGGCAGTCGTTTTAGAGCTCGCCGGAGAATACGTGCTGGTGCGCGTCTTCGGGGGCGACAAGACCTCGATCCTCTATAAAGCGATAGATTACTTTATCGTGGTCGCGTTGTCGGAGGAATTCTGCAAGCGCTTTGTAATGATGAAGTTCATGTGGAAAAACCCCAACTTCAATTACCGTTTTGACGCCGTTATCTACTGCGCCGCGTCCGCGGTAGGCTTTGCCGCGGCGGAAAACTTTGAGTATATGCTGATGGAGGGCACGGGCATTCTGCTTGCAAGGCTAATCCCGGTGCACGCTATCTGCGGCATCTTTATGGGCTATTACCTCGGGCAGGCGAAGGTCGCGGAAAGGTGCGCAAGGGCGTCGCTGTGCAAGCATTATAAAAATTTGAGTATGATCGTGCCGGTCGCTCTTCACGGCTTTTATGATTTTGCGTTATCATCCGAGAGCGCTTTTCTGATAGTGCTCGCCATGCTGATGGTCGTCATTGCCACAGTAGCGGCGTTCATCACTCTTCACCGCGCGTCTAAAAAGGACGCTCCGGTCTGAGGTTTTTATATCATTAAACGTTTTCCGAACCGCTGCGCGGAAAACGTAAAAAACAGGCAGCGGGAAAGGTAGTACATCATGGGAAAATCAGGAAAATATATTTTGATCGCGATAGTCGCGATAATAGTTGTTCTCGCCGTCGGAGCGGTCAGCACCTATAACGGCCTTGTGAATTTGCAGGAGAATGTTTCCGAATACGCCTCAAACATTGACGCTCAGCTCCAGCGCAGGGCGGATCTTATACCCAACCTTGTTTCGACGGTAAAATCCTATACAAAGCATGAGGAAAAGGTGTTCACCGAGCTGGCGGATGCGAGGGCGAGTCTCAACTCTGCAAAGACGATGACCGAAAAGGCGGACGCCGACAGCCGTCTGAACACCGCTCTCGGCAACGTTATCGCCATTGCGGAAGCGTATCCGAACCTTGCGTCCAACACGCTGTACACGAGCATGATGGATGAGCTTGAGGGCTGTGAGAACAGGATCAGCTACGCGAGGACGAATTATAACAGCGCGGCCAAGTCCTACAACGCGAAGCTGAAGAAATTCCCGGCCGCGATCTTCGCAAGGATGTTCGGGTTTGAAGCTGTGGATTACTTTACCGCGTCTGCGGGTGCCGAAGAGGTTCCCTCTGTCAATTTTGACTCCTGAGCAGGGGAATGAAGGCAATGGACAATGCTTTTTGCAGATTCCGCAGAGCGATTGCGGCTCTGCTCTGTGCGCTGTTCCTGTGCCCCGGTATCGTTGTCGGAGCCATCAGTACAGACGAGGTTTACAGGCGCGCGGCTGACGAGGCGTACTATAATGACAGCGCAAGGTTTGTGCTCGACACGGCGAACGTTCTCTCACAGGATACCGAGAACACGATCATCGAGAGGGGCAGAGCTCTGCTCTCCGCCGGCAAGGGGCAGATACAGCTTGTCACGGTCGACGGTCTTGACGGCGAGGATCAGTCGGATTACGCCATTGAGCTTTTCAATAAAGAGCAGCTCGGCGACGCCGACAGGGACGACGGTGTGCTCATTCTGCTTATTATGGACGGCAACCACTGCCAGATAGTTACAGGCGACGGTATTGCGGACACGCTGACGGATTCAAGGTGCGGCGCCATTCTCGATCTCTACACCGTCACCGCCATGCAGGTGGAGAATTACGACAAGGCGGCAAAAGAGACCTATGACGTAACGGCGAAATATCTTGAGGGCAGATCCGAGAGCGAGGTTGAGTCCAACGTCCATAAATCAGACGTCAAAGACAACCTCTTGAGCGGCGCGATACTGCTGGTAATAGCGGTTCCCATCACAATGATAATTCTCGGTGTCATTTTTGTGCTGCTCGACCTGATCTTCAGGCTCCTGCTCTATCCGTTCAGGAAAAACTGGGACAGGACGTTTTTAGGCAGGGCGGGCGGCAAGCTCTGCCGTTGGGGCTTTGTTCCGGTGATGTTTATATTCAGCTCGCGCGGCGGCGGCTATTCCGGCGGAGGTTTTTCCGGCGGCGGCTCGGTCGGCGGAGGCGGTTCATCCTCCGGCGGCGGCGCAGGAAGATAGCCCGGTTCCCGCATTTACACAAAATAATATCCCCTCGTCTCGGAATGATCCAAGTGCGCGAGGGGGTGTTTTTATGTCTCGGAGAAATCCCATCGTTCTTCAACGAGCGGGTATCTTGCCCATCGGTTGTTTGGTTTTGTCTCGGTTTGTCTGAATCCGAATTTGTGATAGAGGTGCTTGGCGGATTCGCAGACGTCGATGGTCCAGAGGAAAACGTGCTTGTAGCCGTTATCCCTGCAAAAGCCCATGGCGATTTTTAAAAGCTCGGTGCCGAGCTGCTGACCCTGAACACTTTCGTCGACTGCGAAATACCTTAGCTGAGCCGTGGTGTCGCTTTTTCTGACTATCATGACAGTGCCCACTATTTCGCCGTCCTTTTCGGCTATCCACAGCATATTTTTATCGATATCGTCCCAAAGCTCCGCCATATTCTTGATGAAATATTCCTCGACGGCTCCGATAAAATTGAATTGCTTTTCAAAGATACGGAAGTAGAAATATACCGCTTTACTCGGATCGCCCTGGCCGTATTCGCGAATTTTAACGTCTGAGTCCATCTTTTGACCTCCCGGGTAAATATGAAATATGATATCAGTTTAGAATATAATTGTCAATAAATATTGTTTTACTTATACCATATAAATCCGAACAGCACATAGATAATGATTATCTGAATAAGGCTGTACTTGACCTTGACCTCACAGCTTCCCGAGTATTTGCCGTCCGTAGTGGTCGCGGTCACGGTGGCAGTGCCCTTGCCTGCCGCTTTGATATTGCCGTTACTATCGACCGTGACAACGTCGGTGTTCGAGGACGTCCAGTTGACGGTTTTTACGCTGCCCTTGTTTACCGTCGCCGTCAAGGGAAGAGTGCTCTTATAGTTCATCGTAACGGTCTGCGGATCTATGGATACCGCGTCGTCGGAAACAACGAAGCGGAGCTTTGCCTTGGTGCAGTCAAAGGTCAGACTGTCGCTGTACTGGATCGGGCTCTTGGTCATATCGCCGTCGGTGTAGATACCGCAGTAAAGGTTGCCGAACTTGTTGGAGGACGTCCTCATTGTTTCGACGGGTATCTCAATTTCACCGCTCTGCCCGTTTTTTGCGGAGGAGCTGACGGTAAACCTCATCGTGAGCAGAACCTCGTCGACGGATTTGGCCGCAGTCTGAGTGACCATGACGTTGGGGATCATGTTGATTTTCAGAAAACGGTGGTTCGCTTTGTAGTCTGCAAGCTTGTCAGCCGGGTAGACGGGCCAGCCCGCTTCACGGTTGGAGGCGGCGATAGAATCCCAGTCCGCATAGGTGACCGTGTTGCCGGTCGTGGCATAGAGCCTGCCGCTCTTGTTGAAGCCCAGATTTTCCGCGCCGGTGAAAAACGGCGACGAGTAAAAGATCTGCGCGCACAGAGGGCCGGCATAATAATTGTTTGCAAATGAAAGGGTTACGCTGACTTTTTCTCCCGGGGAGACGTAAATTGTATCCGCAGAGCCGTAGCTGCTGCCGCCGGCGGAGGCGTTCAGAGTCCAGGTTGCCTTATATGACGCGGCGGACGAAGCCACAACGAAAACACCGAAAAGCGTAATGACTGACAGAAGTATGGCGATTATTCTTTTCATATATCTTCCTCCTTTATTTGAATATCAGCGCAAGTATTATGCCTATGAGAGCCGAGGCAAACGTAACTGCCACCGTCAGCAGAGTGATATCACGGCGGAGCTTTGCGTCCTCCGGGTCGTCCTCCTCAACCTCGCCGTTGTCGGTCGCTCCGTTGTATTCGGCGAGGATGAGCATGAGCTTGTCTATGCAGGCGGAGATAAGCTCGTCCGCCGCCTCGCCCTTTTCGCCCGGGACCTTGACGAGCCTTGTGCCGCAGGGGTCTGCAACGGCAACATAGGCGAACAGCGAGGTGTCGTCGCTCGGGTATGTGTTGGAAATAACTATGCCGAGGTCCGTGTTGGTGTTCTCCATGACCTCGCGCGCCGTAGCCGATATGTATTCCTCAACCGAGTCGCTGTCGCGCTTGGTATATTCGTTCTCAAAGGTGAAGCAGGAACGCAGGGTTTCCAGATCGCCTGCGAACTGAGTTATCTGCTTTGTTCCGTTTATATTTGCCATAGCCGCCTTGAAGGAATACTTTTTAAGATTGGCGCAGGCTGTTGCTATGAGTCTGCCGTGGCGTGCGCGCATGGCTTTTTCGCGGACGTCCGGCTCAACGATCTCTCCGAAGTAATCGTACATGGAGCCGAAGACCACCTCGGCTGTCTGCTCGCTGTCAACGGGGAGAAAGATTATATGCTGGCCGCCCGAGGCGAGGGCAAAGCCGCAGTTGAGCAGACTGCGCGTGTAAAAGACCTCGGCGCTGTCCGGGAACTTGCTGTTGGAATCAAAGGTGGAGGCCTTTATCTTGTCCTTTGCGAGAGCCTTGGCGAGATCGACGGCGACCTCCTCGTCCCTTTTGAGCTTTATATCCAGCGCGGCGCAGAGCATACGCTTGGTGGCGTTATACATATTTCCCTGAACGGCTATAACAACTATATCGGCGGCTCGCAAGCTCTGCGAGACAGCGACGAGCATCCTTTTCTGTGAAGAAAACATCTCAAAATCGTCGTATTCCGGGAAAAAATCTCCGACGCATTCCGCGATAAGCTTCATTCCGTTTTGGGCGCTTTCCGAATCCTTGTCGCAGAGCGAGAATAATTTAATGTCCATGTCCGGTCACCTCTCAGTCAAGTGTAAAATCAGCGGTGTTTTTAAAGGGATTGCTCTTGCCCTTTTTATCGTACCACGCCTGCGGGAATCTTTGGTTTTCGTTTTTCACCGCGCGTGAAACGTCGACCTCCGCCGACTCGCCGTCGCGCACGAGCCTCGCCATAACCACGAAGCGTGCCTCGTGAAAGACGGTGTCGCAGGTGGAGAGGGTAAGTATCTTGTCGCCCGCGATGATATCCACGGCGTCATTGGTGTAATACGAGCGTTCCTTTACGGCGTCGATAAAGCGCATGAAAACCTCGTCGGACTTGAACTCCGTTGTGAGATACGGGAAGACGTAGCCGTTATCCTCCTTCTTTTCGCTGTTCGTAATGAATGCGGCAAAGACCTTCCACTTGCAGTTGCCGTAGATAGTGTTGAATTCTATTACGGGGAAGCTCTTGTAATTATCGATATTGTTATAGAGGCTCAGCGAGCCGAGCTGAGAGCCGTCGCGCATATTGTGGCCGTAAATTATCGTGTTGGTATCAAGCTTTTCTATATTGTTCCTGTAATCCACAAAGAGCGTGCCGTATCTGGTTGTTTCGCCCTTGAAGCCTGTGGTGAGATATTTGCTGTTGTCGTCGGCCTGAACAACATTGAAGCCCGCGTCGTCGATCGCGCTGATATAGAGCTTGCCGACGAACTCCGGATTCTGCCTGAGCAGAGCCGAATATTTTGCCTGAATATTCACCGTCGTGTCGCCCTCGCTGCCGATAACGGTGGTCTGCGTATCGGATTCGTTGGTAACCGAGGTCTCCCTGTTGTTGCGGATGTATTTATACGGCTCGATAATGTAATGGTTAATAAGAAAAGCGGCTGAGGCAAAGAGAACGATGATGGCTACACCGAGTACTATTCTCCTCGCAAGACCTTTGGCTGATTTTTTTACCTCGTCAGATTTCAATGGATCATTCCTCCCGGTATGATTTCAGATTTATTTTCTTTTCCTTCGCGAAGGCTTTCGGTCGTCGCCGCCGAAGAGCGATTCAACCTCGCCGTCCGTGTTTCTCTTTATGCCGTCGTCTGTGTTCTCATCAAGGTAAACCACACGGGTGTTTGTGTTGTAGGTTTTGCTCATGGATGAGGCTTTGGCGGCGTCCTCGGTTTGATCGTTCTTTCTTTTTCTGAAAGCTCCAAAACGGAACGTTTTTTTCTCAGTATCTTCTTTTTCGTCCTTGCTTTCTTCTTCCCCGGCGTTCAGATCGATCTCGCTGAATGAAACGACGTCTTTGTCATATTCGCTCTGCGCACTTGAGAACTGGTTCGCAAGCTTTGGCAGGAATGTACGCTCCATCTCCGAGCGTGAGATGACCTCGCGCGGATTGTAGTCGATGGGCGTGCTTTGCTCCTCCGGTCTGTCCCTGCGGAAGAAACCGGTCTGAATCAAGCCGAAGCCCTCGTTGCGTATGCTCTCATCCTCTTCCGCCGCGGCGTACTTCGCCTTGAGATCGGTTAGGCTTGCGCTTTCGATATAATCGACGAGATCTTCGTTGGCGGAAAAATCAGCGGATGTATCTGGAGCTATATTTTTTTCCTGATTTTTCTCAGAATCTTTGCCGTTTTCAGCCATGCCGAATTTTCCTCCTTAACATTTTTTGCCATATCTATAATTCTCATGCAATCTGAACGCGTCGAATTTTTACAGGTTCCCTTTGGTCATATAAAAAATTTTCCGTGGATCAGTTTGCCGACGGGAACCATGTCCTCGATTTTGAATAGGGGTTTGTCTTGCCGTTTACCGTGTACCATATCTGCGGTCTGCGGTAGTCCGTCCTTGCCTTTGCGGCGGAGACGTTGACTTCCTCGCTCTCGCCTTCGTGCAGAAGCCTGCCCACCACGACGAGCCTTGAATTGACAGTCCTGCCGCACTGGCGGTCATAGGTGTGGTTGCAGGTGGAGAGGGTTATCACCTTGTCGGTGGTCGCGAGCGACACGTCCGTTTTGTAAAGAGCGCGCTGGTTGACCTGCTCAATATATCCGGCAAAGCTTGAGGGACCCATGACCGGCGCAATGTAATTGAAAATATATCCGCCGTCGTCCTTTGAATCCGCGTTGGTGTAAAAGGCGGTGTATATCAGGAAGGTGTAGTCCCTGTAAAGGGTGGAGAATTTTATTACCGGATGCTGCCTGTACCACTCTATATCCTCGTATCTGTTAACGTCGTAAAAATGTGTGCCGGAGGGCATATTGTGGCCGTATATCACCGTGTTCCTGTCAAGCTCGGTCAGGGAGCAGCGGCTGTCGATATATGCGTTGCCGTAATTGGTGTTTACGCCGAAAAAGTTGTGGCGCAGATATTGATTGTTGTCCCTGCCCTGAATGAGCGGAGTGTTGATATTGGTGCCGGGGATATAGAGCCAGCCCGCCGTATCGTTGTTCGCCGCGTAGTCCTTTGCAAGCTTTGTCATGATGCCGGACGGGTAATTCGTTGTGCTGTAATTCGGAGACATATTTGTGTAAATATTCTCAACAGTTTCCTCGGGGAGCTCCGAGCCGCTGTCGGACGGGGAGGCCATATACGCGCTCAGCCTGAACGCGGAGAAAACCACGCAGCCGATTATCGCGATGCACAGCGCCGCGCAGATCGCGGCAAACGCAGGGGAACGCGCGGATTTTTCAGCGGAAATTTTTTCGGATTTTTCTTCGGGTTTTTCCGCATTTTTTTCCGTGGTTTTTTCAACAATTTCCGAGGGGATTTTTACCGCCTGTTTGTCCGTTCGGTCGTACGCCGTTTCGAGCGAATCGAAATCCGGAAAATCGTCGAACGGATTTGTGCTGAAATCTTTTCTGTTGTTGTCAGCCATTTATATCATCCTTTTGGGGCTTTCTTCAATATTCTGAGCCTCGCCGCGTTGAGGGCGTTGGAGGCGCAGACGTAACGGTTGTAGTCGCGGTCGCGCCTGCCGGTATTGATCTGCAGCACCTCGGTCCCGGTCTTGTCCGCAACGCCGATGAAGCACAGCCCCACCGGTTTGTTTGTCGAATCGCTGTCCGGGCCGGCGATGCCTGTGACGGAGACGGCGATATCCGCTCCGCTTATTCTGAGCGCACCCTCCGCCATCTGCGCCGCGACCGGTTCGCTGACCGCGCCGTATTCTTCAAGCGCCGCGCTGTCCACGCCGAGAATTTTATGCTTGATCTCGTTTGAGTAGGAGACCACGCCGCAGTCAAAGACCTCGGACGCGCCGGGAATGTTCGTTATCCTTTTTGCAATGAAACCGCCGGTGCAGGATTCCGCAGTCGCTATCTTCATGCGCCTTTCTTTCAGCAGAGCCACGACCGCCTCCTCGATACAGCCGCAGTCGACTCCGTAAAAATAATCGGAGAGTCTCTGCTCTATCTCGGTTATCACGGGGGCGCAGAGCTTTTCCGCCTCATCCTCGCTACCGGCGAGCGCGGTCACTCTCAGCAGAGCTTCGCCGTCCTTGGCGTATGGCGCGACAGTCGGGTTCTCCATGTCGAGCAGATCTGCGACCTTTTCCGCCATGGAGCTTTCGCCAATGCCAAAGGTGCGGACGCTGTGCGAGATTATCACCTTGTCCGAAAAACGGCTAAGATACGGCGCCGCGGATTCAAGGAACATGGGCTTCAGCTCACGCGGAGGCCCCGGCAAAAGCAGGATGTGCTTCCCGTCCTTTTCCATTGCAAGCCCGGGGGCCGTCCCGTTGGAGTTGGGGAAGATCACGCAGTCCCTCGGGAGCATTGCCTGCTTGGTATTTATTTCCGCCATGGGGACGTTTTTGCCTTTGAAATAGCTTTTTATCTTTTCAAGCGTCGGCTCGTGCAGCTCAAGCTCTTTTCCGAAGAATTCACAGCAGACCTCCTTGGTTATATCGTCGGAGGTGGGGCCGAGGCCGCCCGAAAGTATTATGATATCGCTTCTTTGAGCCGCCTCGCCGAGTAGGGTAAGGAGCCTGCCTCTGTTGTCGCCGACGGCGCTTTGGCGCAGAACGCTTATGCCGAGCCCTGCGAGCCGGGAGGCGAGGAACTGCGAATCGGTGTTGACTATATCACCGAGCAGTATCTCCGTCCCCACGCTTATTATTTCACATACAGCCAAATTAAATCACCTTATATCAAAATCATCCGTTTGCCCGCGACCGCCTCGGCGACAAGGGCGTCGATATCCAGTGGTTCCTCCGCCGCCTCGATCTCGGTCAGCACGGGGCGTGTCTTGGGGTGCCGCGGAGTGAATACGGTGCAGCAGTCCTCATAGGGGAGTATCGACGTTTCAAACGTGTCTATTTTTCTTGCGATCTCTATGACCTCGTCCTTGTCCATGCCGATGAGCGGACGGAAGACGGGCAGAGCCTTGACGGCCGCCTCGGTGCAGGCGATGGCCTGCATGGTCTGGCTTGCGACCTGGCCGACGCTCTCGCCGGTTATCAGCGCTCCGCAGCCCTGTTCCGCCGCTATGATCTCGGAGCATCGCATCATAAATCTTCTCATGATCAGCGTGAAAAGATCCTCGGGACATTTGTCTCTGATCTCCTCCTGGATATGAGTAAAGGGAACCACGAACAGGGGGATGTTGCCGCTGTATTTTGAAACCTTGCCGAGCAGTGCGCGGACCTTCATCTCGGCGCGCTCGCTCGTGTAGGGAGGGGAGGCGAAATGTATTCCGCAGAGGCTCAGGCCTCTCTTTGCCATCATCCAGGAGGCGACCGGGCTGTCGATACCTCCCGAGATGAGCACGGCGGCTCTGCCGGAGGAGCCGACGGGCATACCGCCTGCGCCCTTTATCTGATTGCCGTGGATATATGCGTAATTATCTCTTATTTCAACGTTTACGATCAGCTCCGGGTTGTGCACGTCAACGCGCAGATGGCGGAATTTTGCGAGAATGACTCCGCCGACCTCGGCGCAGATCTCGGGGGAGGCGAGCGGAAATTTTTTGTCCGAGCGTCTCGCGTTGACCTTGAATGTCGAAGCCGCGTTCAGCTCGTCGCGCAGATATTCGCAGGCGGCCTCTTTTATGACGTCCATATCCTTTTCGACCGCCGCGCACCGTGAGATACCGGCGATGCCGAAGATGGTCTTGATCCTCTCGTACGCCTCGTCAAGATCGACGTCCGGGTCGACCGGTTCCACGTTGATGGTGGACTGCGAGGCGGTATATTTGATTTTGCCCAGATCGTGCAGTCTGTGCCTGATATTCTTTATGAGCTGACTTTCGAACCTGCTCCTGTTCAGACCCTTCAGGGCAAGCTCGCCGTTTTTCAGTAAAATAATTTCCTTCATTTTGAACTCCGACGAATTTATCTTTTCTTTCTCAGATTCTTCTGCGCTCCGGCAATACCGGCGAGGAAGTAATCTATCTCTTCCTTAGTGGTATATCTTGACATACTGATCCTCAGTGCGCCGGAGATCCTCTCCTCGCTCAGACCCATCATTTTCAGCACGCGGCTTTTGTGTCCCTTTGAGCACGCCGAGCCGTTGGAGACGTAGATGCCTATGCCGGACAGGTAGTTGAGCGCAACCTCCGAGGGTATGCCCGGCAGGGAGATGTTCGTCACATACGGCAGAGCGTCGGGCGGTGAATTTATCACCGTGTTTTCCATTGCGGAGACCTTGCTGACAAGGTAGTCCCTGAGCTCGGTCACGTGCGCCAGTGCGGCGTTTGCATCCGGCAGGGCCGATATCGCCGCGCCGAAGCCTGCGATAGCCGGCATTGGCTCGGTGCCCGGGCGGAGCTTGTTCTCCTGTCCGCCGCCGAAGCTGTGCGGCACTATGCGTGTTCCCTTTTTGATATAGAGCGCGCCCGCGCCCTTGGGACCGTGTATCTTGTGCGAGCTTATCGTAACGAGATCCGCGCCGATTTTGTGCGGCTTGACCGGGATTTTGCCGAAGGCCTGGACTGCGTCGCAGTGGACAAGCGCGTTTGCGCCGACCCTGTCGATCGCTCTGCGCGCCGCCTCGACGGGCTGGATCGTTCCGACCTCGTTGTTGACGTACATTATACTGATGAGTATGGTGGATTGATTTGTTGCGGCATAGAGCTGGCGTTCGTCTATCCTGCCGCGCTCGTCGACCCTGAGGCGTATCACGTCAAAGCCCTGTGCTTCGAGCTGCCTGACCGGCTCCTCAATGCTGGAATGCTCCACCGAGGATATTATTATCCGGCTGCCGCGCCTTTTCAAAGCGTTTGCGGCGCCGAAAACAGCTATATTGTTGCTCTCCGTGCCGCCCGAGGTGAAGTATATCTCGTCCGTTTCGCAGGAGAGCTTCTGCGCCGCGGCGGCCCGCGCCTCCTCAAGCAGGGCGGAGGCGGCAATGCCCCCGGCGTGGAGAGCCGACGGATTTCCCCAGCAGGACGTCAGCGCGTAGTTCATCCTGTTCACCGCTTCCCGGCAAAGGGGAGTGGTCGCGCTGTTATCCAGATAAGCTTCCATCGATCGCACCTCCGAGCGGTATTATGCCATTATTGTTTATATTATACATCAAAAATCATCTGCTTTCAATAATTAATTATTCTTTATATATTAACAATGCGTAAATTTTTGTTTCGTGCACGTTTTTTTGGGACATAGATTCAAACCGGTGGTTGTCGAGGTGTTTTATACTTGTTTTATGTGAGCAAAACCGGCTCCCTTGTGTAAAGGGAGCTGTCAGCGAAGCTGACTGAGGGATTGTTTCATCAATAAATACGTTGATTTTTATCTTAACAACCCCTCCGTCACGCCTACAGCGTGCCACCTCCCCTTGCTTCAAGGGGAGGCTCTATTTGGGGCATCTGATTACTATACCACAAAATTCCGTGAAGAGCGTTTTTTATTTGCTTGTCTTGCAGACCGAATGCCTTACCGTTCCCTGTGCCCTGCGGGCGGGGGAGAGCCGCGTTGAGATCCGCACCGCATTATATTCTATGCCGGAGAGGGATTAATGACAGCTTGCGGAGCACACGGGGACGGCTCCTGCGTTTTACGGAGTCCGCGTTGTTAAACATAATTTCGGCAATGCTTTAATCAAGAACTCGTAGGGAACGCCGCCCCCGGCGTTCCGTTATCGGAAGTTTTATAAAAACACAAGGAACCGTCCCCTGTGTTTTCAGTGCCGACGGCGAGGGAATGTAGGGGTCG
>JAFSXA010000058.1 GCA_017450135.1 Clostridia bacterium
GGGCGGTTCGCCGAAACGGTCTATCAGCTCGTCGAGCACGTCGTCCGCATCTTCCCGATTCTTGATATCGGCAATGCGGCGGTACATGGCGAGCTTTTGCGGAACGCTCTCTATATAATCGGCTGGAATATGGGCATCTATGGGCAGATCTATCAGACACTCCTTTTCCGGTACGGCGGGTTTTTCTCCCTTTTCCTCGCTCACGGCCTGCTCGAGCATTTTCAGATACATATCGTAGCCCACGGCCTCCATATGGCCGTGCTGCTGCGCGCCGAGGATATTTCCGGCGCCCCTGATCTCAAGGTCGCGCATCGCTATATGGAAGCCGGAGCCGAACTCAGTATACTCCCTTATGGCGGTCAGCCTCTTGGCGGCGACCTCGGTCAGCTCCTTGCCCCGCCTGAAGGTCAGGTATGCGCTCGCCCTTCTCGGCGATCTGCCGACCCTGCCGCGTATCTGATGGAGCTGAGCCAGACCCAGCCTGTCCGCGTCCTCGATTATCAGTGTGTTTACATTGGGCACATCGACGCCTGTTTCGATTATCGTTGTGCAGACGAGCACGTCGATCTCGCCCTCGATAAGCCTGCGCCAGATCTCGCTGAGCGTACCCTCGTCCATTTGACCGTGGGCGACCGCGACGTTAGCCTCCGGCATATATTCCTTTATCCTCGCCGCCGTGCGCTCGATAGTCTCCGTCCTGTTGTGCAGGTAATACACCTGGCCGCCGCGCCTTAATTCAGAGGCTACGGCCTGCATTATGATCTCAAAATTGTATTCGATGACGTAGGTCTGGACCGGGTGGCGGTCGTGAGGGGCCTCCTCAAGTATGGACATATCCCTGATGCCTGTCATAGCCATGTTGAGCGTCCTCGGTATCGGCGTTGCGCTGAGGGTCAGCACGTCGACCGCGGGATACTTCTCCTTGAGCTTTTCCTTTTGACTGACGCCGAAGCGCTGCTCCTCGTCCACTATTATCAGCCCGAGATCGCGGAATTCGATATCCCTTGATATCAGCCTGTGTGTGCCGACTATGATATCGACGTAGCCGCGCTTGAGGTCCTTCTTTATCTCCTTCTGCCTGTTTTGAGGGACGAACCTTGATATCATCTGAGCCTCCACCGGGAAACCCTCAAATCGCTTGCGAATGGTCTGGAAATGCTGGAGAGCGAGGATGGTCGTCGGCACCAGGATCGCGCACTGCTTTGCGTCCGCAACACATTTGAACGCCGCGCGCAGGGCGACCTCGGTTTTGCCGAAGCCCACGTCGCCGCAGAGCAGTCTGTCCATCGGATAGGATTTTTCCATATCGTCCTTTATCTCGTTTATGCAGCGAAGCTGATCCTCCGTCTCTTCAAATTCAAACCTGCGCTCAAAATCGTTCTGCATATCTATATCGGGCGAGAACGCGAAGCCCTTTATCTGCTTCCTTTTTGCGTAAAGAGCTATCAGATCCTGAGCGATATCCTTAACTGCGGAACGCACCCTTGAACGCGTCCTCTGCCAGTCCTTGCCGCCGAGCCTGTTCAGCTTTACCGTGCCGCTCTCATTGCGCGAACCTATGTAGCGCGAGACCTGATCGAGCTGGGTCACCGGAACGTAGAGGATGTCGCCTCTGTCGTATTTGATCTTGATATAATCCTTTATGTTCCCGTCCGCCTCAAGACTCGTTATACCCTCAAAAATACCGATGCCGTGTGCGGAGTGCACTATATAATCGCCCTTGTGCATCTCCTCAAGGCTGTTGAACACTGCGGCCTTGTTGACCTTTTTAGCGGCCTTTTTTACCGGCAGTGCGGTTCGGCTGCCGTAGGTGATGACGGTCAGATGCGCTTCCGGGTACTCGAAGCCCGCGGAAAAACCGCCGGGTATGACCGTGACTCTGCCGGTTACCGCTTCGTCCGGTATTCCCGGCATATATACAGACGGGTAGCCCTCGGCCTCAAGGTCTGACGCGAGCGCCCTCGCTGATTTTTCCGTCCCGGCCGTAACAACAATAGATTGACCGGAGCTGCGGAAAACCGGATCGATATCGTCCGTGAGTACGGACAGTGATCCGTTCCAGGGGGATATCTGACGCGCGTTGAAGGTGATGAGATCCTTGACAGGCGTGTCGAAGGAGCCTCTTGAAATGTTGTCAAGGTAGATCGCGCCCAGCTCTCCGTATTTTGCGAGCAGCTCCGCCGTCTCTGTCATATGGCGGTCGAGGCCCCTGCATACTATGCCGTCTGCAAGGTAGGCCTTCAGCTCCTCATGGAACAGCTCGGCGCAGGCGTTGGCCTTCTCCTTTACCGAAAAGCTCTCGCTGACAAACAGAATCGGCTTCTCCACGTAGTCGAAGACCGTGGCCTCCTGCGTGAATATGAGCGAAATATATCTTTCGATATTCGGCACGCCGATACCGGCGCGGAGTCTCTCCAGATCCTTTTCAAGCGACTGCCTGACCTTGACTGAGCCCTTGCCGCGTATGGTTGATCTGAAATCCTCTATCTGCTCGCAGAGCCTCTCCGGGTTACAGCATATCTCGGTTGCCGGTGTTATGGTGACGCTGTCGACCGAGTCGGTTCTCCTTTGAGTTTCCGGATCGAAGGTTGAGAGGGAGTCGATGCTGTCACCCCAGAATTCGATCCTGTAGGGGTACTCCGAATCCGGGGAAAAGATATCGACTATTCCTCCGCGCACACCGAACTGGCCGGTGCCGTCGACCTGGGCACTCCTTGTATAGCCTGCGTTTATCAGGCTTTGAATAAGTGTGTCCTGAGGTATCTCCTCGCCGACGCCGATGGTTATCCTTTTGGCCGCGAGCTGAGCCGGGGGAATGGTGAGCTGCATTGCGGCCTCTACGGAGCAGACAACGGCGTCCGCGCTCTTGTCTAAAAGCCTGCCGAGCACGCTCAGCCGTCTGCGCTCGTATTCGCGAGACTTTATCTCATCGGGGCGCAGGGATATATCCCCCGCCGGGAACAACAGGGTCCTGCAGCCGAAGGCTTCAAGATCCCTGCACAGCTTTGCGGCCTGTGATTCGTCGGGGGTTATTATTATCGCCTGCCGTCCGGGCAAATCCTCGCTGAGTGTGGCTATCAGATGAGCCTTGTGTATCAGCGCAAGACCGAGCGCGCCTGCGGGCAGCCGCCCTGAGCGTATATCCGATGCAAGCGATCTGTATTCATTTAAGTTTTTCAGAGCTTTTGAAAAACAGGACATATAAGCTCCTTTATATTTTTATGCCATGCTTGCGCATGACTGCTTTAAGTCTTTCTGTGTCCCTGTCGGAAAAGCAATATGAGCGTATGCCCAGCTCTTCGGCGGCAGTGACGTTGGCAGGGGAGTCGTCAATGAAAAAGCATTCCTCCGCGCGCAGGGAGTAGGTGTCAAGCAGGATACGGTATATTTCTTTCTCCGGCTTTGACCGCTTGTGGTCTGCGGAGACGATGAATCCGTTAAAATAAGCGAAGGCGGGGACGTGCGGCTTGAATTCGTGGAACCATGCGGGGCAGTTGGTCAGCAGATACAATCCGTAGCCGTTTTCGCTCAGGCTCTTTACAAGGGCGAACATCTCCGGGATGGGAGGCATCTCCTCCTCGTGAGAAACTATCATCAGCCTCGCCTCATCGCGGAGTCTCTCGGGCAGAGAGGAGCATATCTGCTCCACTCCTTCCGCATAGTCGAGGGTGCCTCTGTCCATATCCGTCCATTCCCTGCTCCCGAAAACTGTTTTTTTGACAAGCTGTCGGCAGTTCTCCGGAAAATGGCGGGCAACGCTCTTATCCGGGTCGAAATCAATTATGACTCCGCCCATATCGAACACTATATTTTTGATTGACATCTGATCACCCCTTTGCGCCGTAGATGTCAATTATATAACAAATGTCCCGCAAATGCAATTGAAAACGGTAAAAAAGAGTCGAAAGTAATTATCTTTCGCTATTGCAAAACCAATAAGTATATTGTATAATTAATATGTATAAGTTTAAACCCGGGAGAGGGGAAATATATGAGCTTTATAGAACTTGCAGACGTTTGCAAAACATATAAAATGGGAGACCGCAGGGTTGAAGCGCTGAACGACGTCAGCTTCTCGGTCGAGCAGGGTGAGATCTGCTGCGTAGTCGGCCCCAGCGGAGCCGGGAAGACCACTCTGCTCAATATCATCGGAGGCATGGATTCCTGCACAGCGGGCCAGATAGCCGTTGACGACAGGATCATTACAGATTTCAACAAGAGGATGCTGATGCTCTACAGGCGCAACGACGTGGGCTTCATTTTCCAGTCCTACAATCTTGTGACGAATCTCACCGCGGTCGAAAATCTTGAGCTTGTGGCGAATCTCAGCAGCAAGGCAGTCAACTGTATGGAGCTGCTCAAGCTTGTCGGGCTTGAGGACAGGGCGACTCTGTTCCCCTCCCAGTTATCCGGCGGAGAGCAGCAGAGGGTCGCGATAGCCAGAGCGCTCGTAAAAAAGCCGAAGGTGCTCCTGTGCGACGAGCCGACCGGTGCGCTCGATTTCGAGTCCGGTATACAGATACTCAAGCTGATCAAAAAGACGAGCGAAATAATGCGTATGACCGTTATTATAATTACGCACAATCACGCTATTTCACCCATGGCGGACAGGGTCATAACGATGAAAAGCGGCAGAATAGCAAAAATAGAAGTCAACGATACACCGATGCCGGTTGAAAGGATTGAATGGTAAATGACGAAAACCCTGATAAAGGAAACGCTTCGTTCTATTACCAAAAACAAGCTCAGATTTATTTCAATAGTAATAATAATCGCGCTGGGATTGAGCTTTTTTATAGGCATCAAATCCGCTTTTCCCGAGATGAGGTACAAGGCCAACGACTATTTCCGGGAGAACCGTCTGTTTGACGTGCGTGCAACCTCGCCGTTGGAGATACGCGATGAGGACGTTGAAAAGATCAGGCAGCTTGATGAGGTTGAAAAAATTGAAAAATCAACTTATGTCGATTGTATTCTGGAGGCAGGGGGCAAGCCGCTGGCCTCCGCCAACGGCTCGGCTGTCGTCTGCCGCGTCAGGGAGACTGACACCGTAGCCGCCCGTGCGGTCTCTGATAATTCGGACGTCGGGGAACCGTACATGAATATTCTCGTGCTCAAAAACGGACGTATGCCTCAAAAGAGCGGCGAATGCGTCATTGACTCAAGGGCTGCCAAAAGATTTGACGGCGTCGATATAGGCGCGACTGTAACTCTCGCCGGCGATGAGGAGAGTATCGAGGATTCGTTCAAACAGACCGAATTCAGGATAGTGGGCACGGTGAGCTCGCCGATGTATATTTCCGATGAGCTCGGCAATTCCAAGGCGGGCGCGGGCGTCCTCGGCACGTTTATTTACGTTTACCCGGGAGCCTTTGTTTCAAATGAGTGCAACGAGCTTTTCATCGGAATCAAAAACTCAGCGGACTACGACAAGTTCTCCGCCGAATATAACGATAAAATAACCAAGCTATCATATGAGATAAGAAGGATCTCCCAGGGGATACTTGACGCGCGTCTTGCGGATTTCAAGACGGACTATTCCGCCAGGATAGCCGATAAGGAGAGGGAGCTCTCCGATTATAAAAAATCGAGCGCAGAGAAGCTTGCCGCCAAGCAGAAGGAAATAGATGATTTCAAGGCCTATGTGGACAGCGAGGATAAGATCCTTGAAAATGCGCAGAAGGATTATGAGAAAAGAGTATCCTCCGCGAGCAGGGAGCTGGAGAGCCTCAGAAAGCAGCTTCAAGCCGCCCGGAAGGAATATGACGAGGATACCAAAAGCTTTGACAATCAGAGCTCTGAGATCAAGGGATACAGCGATCTGAAGGCCATGTATGACGATTTGAGCAAGAAGCATTCCGAGGATAAGAAGACGCTTGATTCGCTCAAGAGCAGCCTGAATATCGCAAAAGCCAGGCTTGATACAGCCAGGGATGAGTCGAGCAAATACAGCAAGACTGTCTCCAACCAAAAGCGCGAGGTTGAAAAGGCTGAGGCCTCCGTTGAGACGTGCAAAAAAGAGCTTGCGGATCTCAAAGCCAAGCAGACCGCCAAGGAAAATGAGATCAAGAATCTGAACTCGAGGATAGATAATCTCAAGTCCGATATCGCCGGGCTTGAAAAGGATATAGCCGCTCTGGAGGATGCGACGACCGGCAACGACGTCAGCGTACAGCTCAGCCTGAAAAGGGTACAGCTCACCGGCAAGAAGTCCGATCTGAAAAGCGCCGAGAGCGATCTCGTTAAGGCGAACAGCGAGCTCAAAAAAATAGAGACCTCGATATCAAAGAAGAACGATGAATTAAAGAGCGCACAGTCGGCTGTCACGTCGGCAAAGAACAGTCTGAATACGGCGACCGCGAATTACAATTCATCAGTTGCCGCGGTGAACAGCGCCACCTCGGCTTACAACAACGCCAATTCCTCCTACAACAGGGCAAAGACCTCCTACGACGCGGACTCCGCCACGCTCAA
>JAFSXA010000059.1 GCA_017450135.1 Clostridia bacterium
AACGTTCCCATATTCCCGATATTTTCTCCGATATTGATATACTTGAATTCGTCCTCCCGTCCCTTTATCTGCTCACGAACGTAATCGCAGTAAGGGCACGTCGGCATTCCGTAGATTTTGATCATTTTTTTGTAAACTCCTTCCATTTAATGCGTTTTATCAGGCCTGATATCATTAAGGTCACTTATGGTTTATCAGTCATTTCTTTTCAGCGGAACGTATTTTGATATATTCAGTATAGTGCCGAGTTTTTTTCAAGGTAGTACGTCTGACTGTGATTTGATTATCTGAGTGCTTTATATCTGTTTAGCGTTAGCAAGCAGGTATTTTTCAGCTTCCACGCACCATAAGCCATTGTTTTCTTTGATAATCTTTGCGAGCTCTGCCATCAACGGATCGATCTTACCGAGTTCAGCCATATCCGATATAGCGGTGAGCGGCATATCGATATGTGTATATGCGAGTTTTTTGCCTCCGGGGATCTTGTCGAGATTAACGATGGCCTCAGCAACACAGTTGAGTCCACCCACATGGGTGATCATAGCGGCTGGATTAAGACGGCGTTGATTCATCAGATCGATATATTCGAGCATATCATCCGTCGTACCACCGCTGGTACCTACAACGTGTGTGGAAGCATAATGCACATTATAGAAGTTGAATTCGGCGGAAAAATCCTTTTTTGTAGGGCCGGCAAAGAAGTTAAGACAGCCGTCTGTGCCAAGCAGTGCGTCGCCCTGTTCGACTACGGGTTTTACCGGCGCAAATACAAAGACGTCATCAAACCCTCTGCCGTTTGTCAATTTCAAAATACTTTCAGTCGTGTTTTCGGGATGAAGCTGTGTATTTGTGTTGACGTATATAAGCTTTACTCCGTTTGATGCCGCATCTTCCACTGTATAAATGCTTGCGGCTCTCTCAAGTCTTGCGTCGTCGATATCGGTAACCACCAGCAGTCCCGGACGTCTGGGTCCGTGGAGGGCGTAGTCTATGGCGCCGAGCCCCATAGGTCCGACGCCGGCGAGTATCGCGCAATTGCCACCCTCGACGATACCCATATTGTGGACGTATTTACCGCGAACAGTGTGATAATTGGCGTGGAATCCTCCGATTATGCATGACATCGGCTCGGAAAGGCTTCCGTAGAAAAAAGAATCTCCGTTATACGGAAGCAAGCAGTTTAACTCCATGACAGGAGCGGGAATAACAACGTACGTCGCGTCGCCGCCGATATACTTGAAAGAATAGCCGGGAGCAGCAAGCGGGTTTTCTTTCATATTAAGGTTTGTCTGAACGATGAACCTGTCGCCGGATTTGTATTTGTTTTCCCATTTTGAACCGACTTTTTCTATCACACCGCAAAACTCGTGACCGACAATAACGGGATTTTCCGCAACGTCGTCCGGAACTCTTTTATGGTTTTTCCCCTGGACAGCCGCCTTGTGAGTTGACATACATATACTGTCGGAGACGACTTTGGCGAGGATCTCGTCATCTTTTATGTCCGGAAGTTCGAATTCTTCAAATCTGAGATCGTTGACACCGTATAATCTTACTGCTTTTGTTTTCATTTTGAATCAGCTCCTTCAACAGAATTATTTATTATGCATTATGCTTTCGTTCAACATTTTCACCAGTTCATCCGCGTCAACTCCGTGCACCGCCGCCGCTTGTTCAATGGTCTCCATCTGCGATGCGGGGCAGCCGAGGCAGTGCATTCCGATCCCCAGCAGGACGGGAGCCGCCGCGTCAAGATTGATGTTGAGCAGGTCGCCTATCATAGTTTCTTTTGTTACCTG
>JAFSXA010000060.1 GCA_017450135.1 Clostridia bacterium
ACCTTGCCTCCGAGCGCGGCGACTATCGGGGCTGTTATCAGCGTGGTCTTGTCGCCGACACCTCCGGTGCTGTGCTTGTCCACCGTGCAGCCCTCGATTCCGGAGAGGTCTATCATATCTCCCGACTCCGCCATGCAGAGCGTAAGAGTCGCGGTCTCCCTGTCTGTCATGCCTTCAAGGCAGATCGCCATCAGCAATGCGGACGCCTGGTAGTCGGGTATCGCGCCATTTGTATATCCGTCTATGAAAAATCCTATCTCCTCGTCGGAGAGCTCTCCTCCGTCGCGCTTCTTCCTGATAATATCGTACATTCTCATATCGACACCTCCGCAGATGATTATATCATAAATCCGCGCAGGAATAAACCTCCGGCGTCAAAAATCCTCAGAGCCGTCAATGACCGGCAATAATACAAAGTAAAACAGCGAATTTTCAATTTTTTCTGCAAAACACTTGACATTTATATCTAAATAATATATTATATTCAAGCGTTAAAAATCGCACGACTCATTAGCTCAGTTGGCAGAGCACTTGACTTTTAATCAAGGTGTCCGGGGTTCGAATCCCCGATGAGTCACCACCGAGAAAAGCCCGAAGACTTTGATACGTCAACGCCTTCGGGCTTTTTTGTTATTCTGTAAGTGATATCAGGTGAATGTTAAAAAATCGGGCGCCGTATCTTCAGGGATGCGGCGCCCGATTTTGAGCGATGTGTTAAATGTTATTTGCAGTAGACAAGATCGGGCTCTTCGCAGGGGCCTCCGAGCTTTTTCTGGCCGCTTGAATTCTTGCCGAGCATACCGTTGTTTGCGAAGAACTCTGTTTCAACGGTGTTGACCTTGTCAAGATCCTTGAGCTGGGTCGCCTTTGTGCTGGTCACGTTGCCGACGCCTCTTGCGTACATGAAGGAGCAGTTTCCGCCGTTCGGGATAACGGCGTATTTAACTCCGTAGGACTGGAGAAGCTTGGCGAGGTTGGCAACAGGCATAAACTCACCGACGGCTATGAGGTACTTGTTAGAGCTTATCTGGGCTATGACTGTTCTGTTGTGATAGTAGGTATCAGAATAGTCATTTGTGATCTTGCCGTCCCAGATGATTGCGCACTGGTATCTGATCGTGTTGTAAAGTCCCTGGTTGATGAGCGACTTGTCGTTTGACGAGTTGACAGTGCCGCGCTTCCATGTGCCGTTTTTATACATTTGCAGAACGCGGCTGGATGTGCCGCTCTTTGAGAGGTAGAGCGAACCGTTGCGTACCTTGGACAGGCTGCCGGGGTATTCTCCGACGGGCTCGCAATTTATAGCGATCAGGGCTCCGACCTTGCGCGCCATGGGTGTGATGTTGCTCGCCTTTTTCCCCATGAGACTCTGGCTGACGCCCATCTTGAACTCGGTCGGTGAGCAGTTGATGATCGCTATGTCGCACAGCGGCTGATATGTGACCGTCTTGCTGTCGACGTCCATGCCGGGGTCTGCGTTTGCCTTTTTGAACGTCTGGGTGATTTTTGAACCGTAGGCAACCTTCTGTATTTCAACGGTAGACGTCGATGTCTTTGCCATCCAGAATTTCTGAATGGTGCCGATGCCCTTTGTTGCGTAGCTCGTTGAAACCGCTTTGAAATTCGAGGTGAGCTGAGGGCCCTGCGTAGTTGTCGTGGTTTTCTTCGTGGTCGTAGTTGTTGTTGTGGATTTCTTCGTTGTGGTCGTTGTCGTTGTCTTCTTTGTTGTCGTGGTCGACTTGGTGGAGCTGATCTTTACAAGACCCACGCTGATCTGCAGGACGGTGAGAGCGTCGGTGGAATTGATGCTGCCGTCCTTGTTGACGTCCGCCGCCGTCTTGTCAAGATTGGTTACCCTCAGGCCGACCGAGTGCTGAAGGATCAGCAGCGCGTCGGTCGAGTTGACCTTTCCGTCGCCGTTTGCGTCGCCTGCGGCGTTGCTCGTATATGCGGCGATAGCCATTCCCGAAAAAGCGAGGATAACGGCAAGCATAACTATCAATACATTTCTCGTCAGATTTTTCATACTTCATTCCTCCTTGGTTCTGCTGTGAACGCATTGATTTCACGATACAGAATTATAATCAATATCCAAAATTATTATATCATATTTGATCCGATTATGCAATAATTTTCTGTTTCTTTAAAACCGAAGCTCAGAAGACAGAGGTGTTTCGAAAAAAAGGCATAATGAACCGGTTGTTACATAATGCTTTATAATATATACATTACAATTTGTCTGTTTACAAAGCTCAGGAGATGAAATATAATAAGCTTAATATAATAAATGCAACGAAGATATTAAGTCTTTTATTTGCGCTTTGCAGAGAGCCGGCGGGTGGTGTGAACCGGTAAGCGCGGTTTGAGATTGTCTCGTATCAGAGCAGAGCTCCCCAACCGTCCCTGACTGTATAAGGAGCTACGGCAAGCACCGTTATCATGGCTTAAGGCTTGACAGAGCCTGAAGAGAGGCCGTTTTGCGGCAATTCGGGTGGTACCGCGGTATTGATTATCGTCCCTGGAACACATTGGTGTTTCGGGGATTTTTGTATTTTAAAGGAGGACCGTTATGAAAAAACTGTTTTTAAGCGACATTACCCTCAGGGAGTGCGCTGCTTCCGACTCACATTCTCTGAGCTTTAAGGAAAAGATCGAGCTGGCAAGGCTGGCGGACAGGCTCCACTGCAGCAGTGTGGAGATGCCACGGTATACAGGCACACCGGAGGATACGCTGCTGGTAAAAACGATCGCCTCGCTTGTTAAGCACTCCGAGGTCTGCGTGCCTGTGGGACTCGGCACAGATACTGTGGAAAATGTATGGAACAGCGTCAAAGATGCTAAAAAGCCCGTTCTCAAGGTCAGCGTTCCCGTTTCCGCAGTCCAAATGGAGTTCAATTGCGGCATGAAGCCTCCGATGA
Organism: Clostridia bacterium; assembly: GCA_017450135.1. Classification (GTDB taxonomy): domain Bacteria; phylum Bacillota; class Clostridia; order Oscillospirales; family Acutalibacteraceae; genus CAG-488. Next base: position 2,919 of record JAFSXA010000060.1, read on the forward strand.
TCCTGAAGCTTATCGGGGAGCTTGTAGCCGAGTGTAAGAAATATACCGATAATATCGAGTTTTCCGCCGAGGACGCGGTCAGGGCCGAGAAGTCATTCCTCTACGATGCTGTCGGCGCGGCGATAGAGAACGGAGCCGCAAGGATCAATATCTGTGATTCCGAGGGCTATCTGCTGCCCGGAGAGTTTGCCACCTTTATAGACGGCATCAATGATAATGTCGACGGTATCTCGAGCGTTCAGCTCTCTGTGGAGATCAGGGACAGCTTCGATATGGCGGCGGCCTGCGCCTTTGCCGCCGTGTCCAAGGGAGTGACCGGGATAAAGACCGTGCTTACCGACTTTGATTTCCCGAGGCTCGGCTCAGTCATGAATATCGTCACGCGGCGCGGGGATGAGCTCGGGATATCCTCCAAGCTCAGGACTACCGAGCTGCAGAGGGTCGTAGACAGATCGGAGAGGATAATAAATTCCGT
>JAFSXA010000061.1 GCA_017450135.1 Clostridia bacterium
AGCTCGCCCATGAAGGTGACGTCGTTGGGGATCTCATAGACGTTGTTCTCAAACGTCTTGCCGCGCGGAACCGCGAGAAGCTCCGAACCGTCCATGCTGTAGAGTATGCCGTCGACAGCCTTGTAATACTCGTTGCCCTCGGCGACCTTTATCTCGTTGAAGGCGTTCGTACCGAAATCGTATATCGTATGCGCATAGCCTATTTTCTTTACCCCGGCGGGTATTGTCAGGCTCGAGGCGGCGTACTTCGTGGGATGGTTGAGGAAGCCTGCGCTCATCATTGAAAGATTGTCGGGCAGAAGGATCTCTTTGGCGCCGCACATCTGGAAGCACCAGCCGGAGTTTGTTATGTGGCTCAGATCCCAGCGGCTGAGATCGACCTTCTGAATGGAGGAGGTGCGGTTAAAGAGGAACTTTATGGTCCATGCCGAGCTTGTGTCCCAGTCCTCGTAGCCGGTGATCGTCGTCAGGGCGGAGCAGTAGTTGAAAACGAGGCTCATATTGAGCACAGAGCTCGTGTTCCAGCCGGTGACGTCGATGGTCTGCAGCTTCTGACAGTATGAGAACAGGTGGTTGAAGCTGCGTACGCCCGTTGTGTCAAGCCCCTTAACGTCGGCGGTCTTCAGATTTTCGCACTGATAGAACAGACCTGCAAGCGAGGTTCCTGAGGGTCTGGCTCCGTCCTTGATGGTCACGGAGGTGATCGTCGTATTGTAACGGAAAAGGTGGACGTTGTCTATCAGCGTGGCGTATTCATGCCCGTCGACCGTATAGCTGCCCTCCACGGTTACGTTGGGCTGGCTGCCGGTATACTCCGTGAGCAGGATGGTACCTTTCTCATCGTCGAGCGTATAGGCGAAGCCCTCAAGCTCGTCAACGCCGGCAGCGAACGCCGGTACTGCCGTTGACAGCAGCAGAGCAAGGATGCAGGCCATAATGACGAAAAGCTTCATTTTTTTCATGGTTAAGTCTCCCTTCTTGAATTGTTCCGGATGGCAGTCGGCAGCTCGGAAAAGATGTGACGAAGCGTCCGGGAAAGCTTTTATATAATATAATTATACTAAATATTTCTAAAAAAGCAATAGTTTTAATTCATTTTATTGTCAGCAGCGATTAAAATGCGTATTGTATTTCAAATCAAATTGCGATATAATTAAAAAAAGGAGTGGTTTTATGAAGTCTTTTAAAAAGATAACGGCGGTATTGCTCAGCGTGATTTTTGTTTTTTCTTTCTCCGTTCAGAGCTTAGCCGGCGGAGATGCGTCCGGCGAGCCCTATAGTGGGTTTGCCCATGTTGTCGACAACGCGTTCGGCTCTATCCACGACGCGATCTTCGGTCTGGCTATCCGTTTGACCAAGATGAAGGATATACCGAGCCGCGAGGAATATACCCCCGAGCTTTACAGGGGAACCGACGGCGCCGCCGAAGGCCCCGGCTGGAGCGGCGGCTTTGCGAGCGCGAGCGTGATCCCGACGGCCTGGCGCTGTGACGCGCAGGGGAATCCCGACCCGAACGGTATGTGCCTTAAGGGCATTCATGCCACCGGCGGTTATCAGACCTATGTATCCAAAATATATACCGAGCAGATGCTCAACCTGATAATTCTTTCCAACGGCTCAGACACCAACGGCAACGGCGTCGGCGATATCATGATTTTTATCAGCGTCGACGGAGTCGGCGTCACCTCCGGCACCTGCCTCGGTATGCGCGCGGCCATGGAAAAGACTCTCGCCGAATCGGGTGTTGAGAAGAGCGACATCCTCTCCTGCAACATCAGCGCCACTCACTGCCATGCCGGTCTTGACACACAGGGAATGAGCATTCCCACACTGTTCCTGAATAAGCTCAATCCCTTCACAGACTACGACAGAAGCCTCAACAGGGAGATGAACGATACTCTCTGCGCAAGGGCGGCTGAATGCGCCGGCAGGGCTTATTCATCACTGGAGAAGGGCAGACTGTATTTCTTTGAGACAGGGAAAACATCAGGCTGCAGCGACAAGCTCAACTTCGGCGCGAACACAAAGAACTTTTTCTCCTGCTTCCTCTTTGAGAGCGCGGGCGGCGAAAAGACGCTTATCACCAATATCGGCGGCCATCCCACCTCCTACGGCGCGTGGGACGGCAACAGGATGATGTGTACGGATTATCCGTATTTTATGGCAATGGCGCTCAAGGACGCAGGCTATAATATTGTTTTCACCCAGAGCTCCCAGGCCTCCGTTACCTCGCCGAACATAGATGTTCATGAGGGCGACCGCAAGGACGTCAGGGCGACGGAATGCGTCAAAAGGCACGCCCTTTCCAAGGAGGACTGGATAGAGCGATACGGCAAAAAATATGCCGACAAGTGGTATGACGATCTTGAGGAATCCTTAGAGGGCCACATGAAAAAGGGCGCCCTGCTCGCAGGCTTCATACTGGATTCCATCGACAGATCGGCTCCGCTCTCTCCCACACTCAATATCAGGAACACTCAGACCATGCTCTCTCTCGACTACGGTGTTATGGCGCTGGGCAGCGTCTCGGGACTTCTCGGTGAGAACGTGGTGCGCACGGAGGATTCGGAGTCAGGATACGGCGTCATGGTCGATATCAACTACCTCGAATTCGGCGGCAGGGTGGCGGTCATCACCGGCCCCGGCGAGCTCTCGCCGACCCTCGTGTACGGCACCGATCCGGACTACACCGGCAAGTCGCTCTGGACGGGCAGAACCTCGTGGACAGGGGAGGACTGGAGCTATGACACGCTGCAGGATCTCGTAACCGAAAAAACAGGCAAGACTCTGGTCTTCATGGGCATCACCAATGACGCTCTCGGATATATGTATCCGGATATCTGCACGCCGGAATCCCTGCTTGGCACGGCAATTTTCTACAAGGAGAATCCCGGCGATATGACCAACTGTATGCTTATGACGGTCGGTACACGCTGCGGCTCACAGCTCATGGACGCTTTCACCGGGCTGCTCGACAGCGTAAGCGCGTAATTCAGCTGAATATGCTTTGAAACGCGGAAGTTTTACAAAAAAAATTTAATTTGTCCTGATAATTATATTGACAAATAGGAAAGTTATGGATATAATCAAATCTATAAAAGGGCTTTGTTAAAGCAATTACCGCGCAGTCTGCGGATACTGCGCGGTTTGCATAAAAAACAACAAAGGAGAGATTAATTATGAAAAAAGTTTTATCCGTATTCCTTGCAATTATGATGTTGATGTCCTATGCCGTGCTGGCTTCTGCTGCCGGCTCCGATATCACGGTCAACGTTGCAAAGAAAGTGACCCTCGGTGTGAGCGAAACAAAATTCAGCTTCAAGGCGCCGGAGACAGGAGTATACAGATTAAGCATAAAATGCCTTTCAAGAGGCTATGTTTATGCTACGGTTCCTTGCTTCTATGGAGAAGACGATTATTATTATTCCGTGGTGTCATACTCTGATAATATTTTTGAGGACTCCAAAGAGGATTCTTCAGAGTGCTTTGTTGCAAAAAAAGGTCAAACAGTTACGATTTTCGCCGCGAACAGTAATGAAGGTTACGTAGATGAATACGGTGATGAAATAGTTCTGCCGTCTACGTCCTCGGCCGAGATCCTGATAAGCAGTGTCGATGCCGAATCGGTTGCATCAGGCAGAGAGTACAGATTCACAGGGGAAACGTACTACCTCTTTATTCCGACCAAATCAGGCTATTATAACTTCAGATCAGCTTCGGATGACTTTACGGATGCGGATATCTACGTAATGGACGCCTCTGATTTTTCAATATCAAGTAATTTAGATGGCTTTGACTCTTTGGAGTTTGATTACAATAATTATTTTGTTGCCGGTAACGTCTATATGATCCAGTGCCTTGCGTACACTTTCCATTATGACGAAGAGGGTATAGTATATGATGACGGCTTTAACGGCAATTCAAAGTTCAAAATTGCTGACGGCTCGAACATAACAGCGGATAATATCATCTGTTCCGAAAACAGCATTGAAATGGATAAGGGTGACCAATATAGCATCGCTGTTTTTTATGATCGCCCGGCTGCCGCCGCAGTTGCGGATGACTTTATTATAGACAGCTCCAGACCGAGAGTATGCACAGTTGATACACTCTACGGCTATGAAACCGAAGGCTACAGAGAGATCCTTATCACCGGCCTCAGAGCAGGCAGAACTACCCTGACCGTGACCGACCCCGCGAGCGGCAGCAGCACAGAGATAGAGGTCAAGGTAAACAGCTCGTTTACGACATGGTGGCGTAATCTCATGTCGAGTATAATGGAATTCTTCCATTCGATCTTCGGCGGAGGAATTCAGAACTTTTGATCGAAGTATAAATTGATATAACAGACAAACGAACTAAAGGGCGTGTAGCTTACGGAGATTCCGTTAACTGCACGCCCTCATTTGTTTTTAACCGAGCTTGATCTCGATATCGTGGCCGGGATCGTATCTGCCGGCGGGGAAGTCGCGCGCGCGAAGCAGAACTCTGTCTTCATATACCTCAAAGATAAAGCAGATGCCGTCGCCGTGGTCGGTGCGGTTGTGGTCGTTTATCAAAAGCGAGGGCAGGTTTACCGAATGGACGCTCCCGAGCTTTTGGTAGGTTTTTTCTCCGATGCCGGAGTGCAGATGGCCGTTGATATAGAAAACGTTCCTGTACCTGTTCATTATCGCCAGCAGCTCGTCCGACTGCTTGCCCACGGAGCCGCCCCGTGTGCCGGGACTGACCCATGCGTCGGGCAGACCGTGGGTCATTTTCAGCGGCTGATGGCAGAGGACAAAGCAGGGGAGTCCGCTCTGCTCCGCAAGCTTCAGCTCCGAATCGAGCCTGTCGAGCCGCTCGGGACTCAGGTACGATTCCTCAAACATGGTTTTTTCCGTGCCGAGGACGATGAAGCTGTAGCCCTTGATCTGATATGAATAATTCAGAGCGTCCGTATGCAGCCTGCTGTTAACCGCTGTGTTAAGGCGGTTCTGAAAATCCGTGAAGGTTCTGACCGTTTTATCGTATGACGCCTTCAGCCGCACGTCATGGTTGCCCTCGCAAAAGATGAAGTTGGAAATCTTTAGCCCCTCAAGCCTCTCGCGGATATAGCGGTATTCCCACGGATGGCCGTTTTCGGCAAGATCCCCGGCTATCAGCATGGCGTCAAGACCGCGGCAATTGGCGTCTATATCCGCGCAGGCGGCGTCGAAGATCGGCAGGTTGCCGATAAGAAGATCGGAGATCTGCAGATCGGCCCAGGCCGCGAACACGAGCCTTGCGGAATCATCCCGCACGGCGATGGGCTCGCCGGCATTGTGATAGGATATCCCACGCTTTGAACGGTATCTTCTGAGCTTTCCGAGCATCGAGTCATATTTCAGCTGTTCGAGTGACAATCTGCATACCTCCCGTATGTTTTTCTGATACTATGATACTTCCCGCCGCCCGGCTTGTCAATTGATTTGGTTGATTAATTAAGAATTTTGTCTTGATTTAATCCGTCGTTTAATATATAATATTTTGAGAGTAAATATTTCGGAGGGCGTTGATTGTGTTTTTCTCGTTTTTAAACAAGATAATTTCAGTGATACTTGTGCCGCTTTTTATGTTTCCGCTCTCTCCCGTACTGCTTGTGAAAAAGCTGATATACAGGCAGCAGGACATAGCATCCATCGCCGCTTCCGGATATGAGATGATCAGCAACGAGGTTTTTCTGACCGCTCACAGGGGGATCACGGCGGTCGCACCCGAGAACACTTTGCCGGCGTATGAAAAGGCCGTTGAGCTTGGCTTCTATTCCGCCGAATGCGATATCCGTCTTTCAAAGGACGATCATTGGGTGCTCAGCCACGGCGACGACCTGAACCACCACTTCTGGCAGGTTGGCAATATCGGCGACTACACCCTCGAAGAGCTTAAAACGTTCAGCTATAAAAACGGCTGCAATTTCTGGCAGAAGGATCTCAGGATCCCCACCCTCGACGAATTCCTTGAGGTCTTTGAAGGGACCTCGACCCGTCCTCAGATAGAGATCAAGGAGCCGGGCAGGTACGATTATATTTACACTGTTGTCGACGCAGTGAAGGCTCACGGGCTGGAGGATCAGGCGATAATCATAGCTTTCGATATTGAGCATCTCAAGGCGGCGCGCAGAGCCGACCCGGATATTGAGCTGTGGTACCTTGCGGACGGTGTCAATGAGGATACTATCGCTGCCGCCAAGTCGGTGGGCGGCAACGTGTGGCTCTCATGCAATATCTCCTCCGCCTCTGCTGAGAATATCGCGCTCGCCAAGAGCGAGGGCGTGGGAACGTCCTTCTGGGATATAGACAGTGTTGAGGAAGTGGTCACAGCTTACAACATGGGCGCAAGATATATAGAGACAGATAATATTTCAAAATAAATTCAGGGAGGTTTGGTTGTTATGGATGAAAATGAAGTTCGCAGAAACCCTATAATCATCGTACTGATAGTGCTTCTCGTTCTGGCGCTGATCGGCGCCGGAATAGCCTTTGCGATCAACAGTAAAAGACTCAAGAACGAGCTGACAAAGGTCAGCGATTATATTAGCCAGTCCGGGGAGGAGGCCGCCGACGGTGAAGAGGCGGCTGAAGATGCAATTGCAGACGACGGGACAGAGGCAGGGCAGAAATCCGCCTCCGGAAACGGTCAGACCGCCAAGGGCGGCGCGTCAGCCGCCGCAAGCAAAAGCAACCAAAAGAACAGTAAGAAGACCACCACCACAAAAAAGGCACAGGTCAGCAATGCTGTGAAAATCTCCTACAGCGGCGTGTCAGACGGAATATATACCTACGGCGCAGTCGATTACGTCAGCGATTTCAAGGGGATCTATTCGGTCGATAAGAATCATAAAAAAACCACTCTCACCTCTCAGAAGGTGACGGAGAAATTCACGATAATCAACGACAGGATATATTACACGGTTATCGACAGCATCAAAACCGTCAACGGCGTCAAGTGGGCAAAATGCTCGGCGTGGGTAATGCAGCTCAACGGCTCCTCCAAGGGAAAGCTGTTTTCCTATACGGGCTGCGGCTACGTGATCTATGCCAATTCAAAGGATATCTTTTTTGCCGATGAGGCGGGCGAGGGCGTCACGAACAAGCAGTCCTACCTTTACAGGTACAACGTCGCCTCAAAGAAAAAGACTCTTATCTACGGCGACAAAACCGCGACCGGCCTTACCGATTTCACCTATTACAGCGGATACATCACTTACAGAGAGGCAGGAGAGGAGCAGGGTACCGCAGCGTACAGCTACGATATCTATAAGAATAAGAACACCCAGCTCATGGATGAGGCAAATGCGCCGCTTCAAACCGCGTATATCGGCAGAAACGACAGGGAGTCTGTATTCATCTTTACCAAAACGAAGCATACTACCAAGGATACCGAGGGCAATGAGCTGACCGGATATTACAATAAGCTGTTGAAATACTCGCCAACGAACGGAAAAATGTCGGTGCTCAAGCAATTCCCGACTACTGTTGCGAGCCGTTACTATTTTCTGAAGACCGCAACGTCCTCTCCGTCGTCCCCGTTCTTTGTGATCGAACCTGCCAAGCCCTCGGGCTACACAATTTACGAGAGATACGCCGGAACCACCAAAAAATTCGCAACCGGCAAGAACAACTGCTTTACCTGCAACGACACGGTATATTCCGACGGCAACACGCTGATACTCATGGAAACCATGGGCAGCGGCGCGAGCAGGAAGTATCAGATAGTTTCCTTCTCCGGAGGCAAGAGCACGGTCAAGAAGACGCTCAACGAGGGCCAGTTTGCAAGCTCGGCGAGCTTCGGAAAGAATTGCGCGGTGCTTTTGGATCTCTATTCGCAGAATTCGGGAGCCTTCAAGAATCCGACGAGCCGCTCCAGCGCAACGATAATCAATTATTGATATCAGGTCGCTTCTAAAAAGTCCCATTAATAAAATTAGCTGTCGTGTTCAGCGTTAATGCAAATCAGGGTGCAAAATCAAGTTTTCTGCACCCTGATAAACTGTTTTTAAGGAATAACTGCGCTTATATCCGATAACAGATTCGGTATTCTGCTTTTTTCAAGGGTGTTGCAATGAAAAAACCGACGTTGACAAACGAGAGATTCGCTTCGGGCGGAATAATTATCCTGTTTACTCTGTTTCTTTTTATAATGAGAAACGGATATTTCGGGCTGGCAAAGACGCGCTTCATCACCTTCTGCGCGGTCGCCGTGACTACTGCCGTCCTGTGCGCTGTGGCGCGACTGTCGCAAAGGAACAAAGTTAGATCCGCCTGTCCCAAGGGCGCGCGCCTGAGCGGTGCGGCTCTTGCGGCGATGACGGTTTCCGCCGCCGCGTCGGCTGTTTTGTCTGAATACGGCCGTTCCGCTCTTACCGGCGGGGACGGAAGATACAGGGGACTTATAACATATCTCGCCATAGCCGCGGTTTTCTTTGCAATAAAAAGGAATTACAGGCTTCGTTTTGCCGAGATAGCCGTTTTTATGGCGAGCGGCTCGGTGCTCTGCGGTTTTGCATTTGTGCAGTTCCTCGGCTTTGATCCCTTTGGCCTGCTTTCACAGATCGAGCTGCCAGAACGCAATATGTTTATCTCGTTCACAGGGAACGTAAACGTGTTCGCAAGCTTTGTGTGCCTTTTTGCGCCCGCTGCGATGTATGTGTTCTGCAAAAGCGACGGCAGAGGGCGCCGGTTGACGGGCTTTGCGGCGTCGTGCCTCGGCTTCCTCGGTCTTTTCTCCGCGAACAGCGACAGCGGCTGGCTCGGCATGGCGGCGGCATTCGCGGTGCTCGGCTGTATTTCGCTCGGGGAACGTAAGTCCGCCGTCAGGTTTTATGCGCTGACCGCCTTGTTTTTTGTTGCAGCTGCCGTTTTTGCCGGGGCTGTCGGCTCGATGCAAAACGCGAGAACGCCGACGTTCATCACGGCGACCGTCACGAACCCGAGGGTTTCCCTGACTGCGGCGGCTGTCTGCGCGGTCATGCTGCTTATCTCCGCCATCATACATAAAGACGGTTTTTTCAGAGGGCTTAGGGCGGCTTACAGCGCTCTCGCGATATGTGCGGCTGTCTCGCTCGTCTTTGCGTTCGTGTATTTTTCCTTTATCAACACTTCGGCTGAGCTCGGAAGATTTCGTGATTATCTTCGCTTCGGCAGTGGATGGGGAACCGACAGGGGCTACGTGTGGCGATGCGTTATCGAGGATTTCAAGGCTCAGCCCGTAATCCGCAAGCTGTTCGGAGTCGGCTGTGACTGCGCCGCTCCCGAGCTGCTTTCACGCTTCGGCGACAGCTTTGCCAATGACCTCGGCTACTATTTTGACAACGCCCACAACGAGTACCTGCAATATCTGTTGACTGTCGGACTGTCCGGACT
>JAFSXA010000062.1 GCA_017450135.1 Clostridia bacterium
GTGATGATCGCCGCCGGCTCCTCGCTTGAGAGCGCGTCGTCGACCGCCTTCTGCATAGCCGTAAGATCCTGCGGATCCACTATTATAATGTTTTTATAGCCGTATGCCTCGAGCACTTTTTCTATCGAGATCGAGGGCGCAGGCTCGCCGAGCAGGTTCTCGCCGCTGCCGGGATTCTCCTGCTGGCCGGTCATTCCGGTGATGCTGTTGTCGAGGACTACCGGTATCACGCTGCCCTTGTTGTATATTATTTCAGCCGCTCCGGTCATTCCGCTGTGGAAGAACGTGGAGTCGCCCAGAACGCCGAATACCTTTCTGTCCGATTCGCCCTTTATCTCAAAGGCCTTGGACATACCCATGGCCACCGAGAAGCCTCCGCCCATGCAGACCACGGAATCCAGAGCGCTGAGGGGCTTCGCGCTGCCGAGAGTGTAGCAGCCGATATCTCCGGAGATAACAAAGTTTTTACCCTTGCTCATCGTGTAGAAGAAGCCTCGGTGCGGACAGCCGGGGCATAGCACGGGAGGTCTCGGGACGGCCTTGACGTCAAGCTTCGCGGTTTCCGCCTCTTTGTTGAAAACTCCCTTTGCGATCACGCCGGGATTCAGCTCGTAGATATTGGGGATCAGCTCCTTGCCGACGCACTCGATGCCGGCGGCCTTTATCTGCTCCTCCATAAAGGGTTCAAGCTCCTCGACAATGTAGAGCTTTTTGACCTTTGAGGCAAAGTCGCGGATAAGCTTCATCGGCATCGGATATGTGAAGCCGAGCTTAAGGAAGGAAGCGTCCGACGGGAAAGCCTCTTTTGCATACTGATAAGCTATGGAAGCTGTGATAACGCCGATCTCGCTGCCGTTGATCTCCATCCTGTTAAGAGGAGATGTGCTGGCGTAGTCAGCCATATCCTTCAGCTTCTGCTCAAGGACGGGATGGTGGGCCTTTGCGTTCGCGGGAGCGCTGACGTACTTGAATACGTTCCTCTTGTACTCATAGGGCTCGCTTTCAACCTGATCGCCGAATTCGACGAGGCTCTTTGAGTGGCACACCCTCGTGACCGTTCTGAAAAGCACGGGAGTGTCAAATTTTTCCGATATCTCAAACGCGGCCTTGATGAAATCCTTGCTCTCCTGGCTGTCGGAGGGCTCGATCATCGGAAGCTTGGCCGCCTTCGCATAATATCTGTTGTCCTGTTCGTTCTGCGAGGAATGCATATCGGGATCGTCGGCGGTGATAACGACAAAGCCGCGGCCGACTCCGTTGTAAGCTGCGGTGAATATCGGATCGGCGGCTACGTTAAGTCCGACGTGCTTCATCGCGCACATTGATCTGACGCCGGCTATGGACGCGCCGTAAGCCATTTCAGTGGCGACCTTTTCATTGGGCGCCCATTCGCAGTATATGCTGTCCCTGTATTGAGGCAGATTCTCAAATATCTCCGTACTCGGAGTACCGGGGTACGCCGAACAGACCTTGACTCCTGCCTCATAAGCTCCGCGGGCGACTGCCTCGTTGCCCGACATTAAAACCTTCATTTATAGCAACCTCCTTATATGAAGATAATATTTTATGAATTATAACACATAACTGTCGAAAAATCAAATTTTATAACAAGATTTTTGCTTGGAAATTAATAATCATTATGGTAAAATCAGATGGGTGATAATATGCAGGATTATAGAATAGTAAGAAGCTCGCGTAAAACAGTTGCCCTTGAGTTGGATCCCGGGGGCGTACTGATCGTCAGGGCGCCGTACGGCTGCTCCGATGCGCAGATAAGAAAAATCATATCGGAAAATGCGGAATGGATCGAGCGGGCGAAGGTCAGACAGACTGAAAGGCAGAGCAATAAAATAGAGCTGACAGAGGACGATGTTGCCCGGCTCAAAGAAATGGCTTCCGATATACTGCCGAAGCTTACCGAAAGATATGCCGCAGTAATGGGCGTTCACCCGGCAGGCGTGAAAATAACCTCTGCAAAAACCAGGTTCGGCAGCTGCAGCTCAAAAAACTCCATATGCTTTTCGTATATGCTGATGCTCTATCCGCGCGAGGCGGTGGAATATGTTGTAGTCCACGAGCTGGCGCATATCAGGCACCATGACCACAGCGCGGCCTTCTATGAGGAGGTGGAGGCGGTTCTGCCGGATTACAGAGAGCGCAGCAGGCTGCTGAGAGGGAAACAGAAAATGCCTTAAAATCGGCAGATTTAACATTTTTTTCAGTTCATTTTTTATATGACGAACAAATTTTAATTATGTTCAGCCAATATATTGACTAATCGGTATTGTTATGTTAAAATCATAATATCCATAAGTCTACCGTTGTTATGGAAATTTAATTAGGAGGGAAACTTCATGAAAAAAGCAAAAAAAGTGGGAAGAAAAGCTTTGTCTTTAGTTCTTAGCTTTGCTTTGATTCTCACCACATTTGTGTTTTTCGACATCGGTAACGCTTTCAAGGCCTCCGCGGCAACTTCCGCAGACGGCTCTATCAGCGTAACCGATAATGACGTTAACGGCGGAGTTTACTTCTACGTACCTGAGGAGGTTTATCTGCAGCCGTCGCTTACTTCACACACGACGCAGGACAGATACAATTTCCAGTGGTTCGTTGATTCCGCTATTGACACAACCACCCATGCAGCCACACCGAGGACCGGTGAAAACTCATCCGGTAATTTGTATTTCTATTATGAGTATGCAAGCCAGGTCTCGATATCCTACAAGTATCTGAGTCAGAACTTGTCCGATATGACTGCATACACGGTATCCTCGATGTCTACGAGTACCAGCGACTATGCCAATGCAAACTGCTTTATCAAGCTCGCTGCCAACAGTAACTATCTGAGAGCTTCCAACACCAGCACAAACAGCTCCAACATCAGGTATACTGTAGGCGGAAACACCATCAACACGACGATCACCACCGAGAGTGTATCACCGTATCTGCTCGCGTCCACAACCGGTTATTACATCGAGTGGACAGCGTCCTTCGTGGACAGCAGAGACGGACTCACAAAGACCGCGTACGCTTATACATATGTATATAAGCCGTATATCCAGCCGATCGGCGTAGGTCTTCGCACCAAGAACAACAGGGGCAACGATTCCTACGGCTCCATCAATGCGTGGCTCTCCGGTCTTCACGGCCTCAACGGCACAGCGGGTTCATATTACCCGAAGGCAGAGACCAACGGCTTCGGCCTTGTGCCTTTCTCGTCATCCAACCCGGTAGGTGTTCAGCTCGGTCAGCTTGGCGAAAAGCTCTATGCTCAGTATGCCACCGCGATCGAGAGCAACGGATACTTCAAGTATA
>JAFSXA010000063.1 GCA_017450135.1 Clostridia bacterium
ATGTATGATACCAATGATGATTACACCGGCGGTGTAAACAATGAGAACACAAATACCAACGAAAACGGTTATGGCGGCTTTGATAACAACGCAGAGCCGACAGCGCCCGCAGCCGGACCCGAAGAGGTCGTGAACACCGTCGATCACAGCGGCGGTCATACTGCGGAGAACGCAGACAACGGCAGCGCAGACTCATATGCCGAACCCGCGCAAAAGGATCCGTACAACGGCGGCGATCAGAGCGAGAGCGAATCTGCTTACAGCCCTTATTCCGGAAGCTACTCGGATAATTACTACCAAAGATACAACGACTCTTACAGGGAGCACGAGAGCAAGCCCTACTATACTCACGAGGCGGCAAGCAGCGCCGAGGAGGAACCGAAGAAGAAAAAGAAGAGCAAGGGCTTCAAGGCGTTTATAATCGCCCTCGTAGCCGTTCTGGTTTGCGTGGCCATAGTGCTCGTTGGAGCAAACGTATTTAAGTTTGACTCGAAAACGTCGAAGGTTCAGAATTCCTCAGGCGACTCCACCCAGCTGATCCTGAATGAGAGCCCCTCCTCCTCCAAGACCTCTCTCGACACCGAAAACATAGCCGAAAACGCAAAGAAATTCAACGTCGGCATCCTGCTATACGGCAAGACGCAGACCTTCTCCCTCAACGCATCGGGCAATTCGCTTGTCGGCGAGGGCTCCGGCATCATCATGAAGGAGGACTCAACAAAAACTTACACCTATATTCTCACCTGTGCGCACGTCATCAGCGGAGTCAAGACTTCGGGTTACACCATGACGGTTCAGGACTACGAGGGCAACACCTATGACGGCATACTCGTCGGCTACGATGAGAAAACGGACGTAGGCGTAATAAAGATCAAGGCGACCGGTCTCAACTGTGCGGAATTCGGCGATTCCTCAAAGCTGAAGATAGGGCAGAAGATCTACACAATAGGCAACCCCGGCGGAACAGAGTTCTTCGGATCGTTCTCGGACGGCCTTGTCTCCTCGATCGACAGACCCATCAGCAGTGAGAGCGGCTATGAGATGAACTGTATACAGCACACCGCAGCGATAAACACCGGCAACTCCGGCGGCGCGCTGCTGAATGAATACGGCCAGGTTATCGGCATCAATTCCTCCAAGATAGTCAGTACGGGCTATGAGGGAATGGCGTTCGCGATCCCGATCACCGACGCTCAAACGGTCATCAACGACATCATCTCAAACGGTTACGTCACCAACAGACCCAAGCTCGGCATATCCTATTCCACCGTCTCCAATTATCAGATCTACAGCATGGTGGTCAAGCTCAAGGAGCTCCCAAGCGGTTCGCTGATAATAGCGAAGATCAGCAGCGACAGCTCGCTTGCCAATACCGACGCCAAGGTCGGCGACCTGATAATAGCGGTCGACGGTGAAAAGATGGATAAGCCCAACGTACTGCTCGAAAAGATTCAGAACGGAAAGGTCGGCGACAAGCTGAAGCTGACCCTCTGCAGAATAAGCAGCAACGACTATTCCGTCAGCACCTTCAACGTAACGGCAACTCTCGTCGAGGACACCGGCAATTCCGAAAGTGCCGATGAGGAGCAGACGACGACGCAGAATTACTGGGAGCAGTATTTCAACAACGGATTCTAAAGATAAGATCAAGCCTCATACAGAAGCTCAGGGTGCGGAGCCAAAAAATCCGCACCCTTTCACTTTGCCTGCCGCCGCAGAGACTGACGTTTCTTTTCACCGTAATATTGACAAAACCGCACTTTTGATATAAACTTATTATATAATTCCTAACTTTAACTACCAATCACGGAGGCTTTTTATGGCGTACGATCTTGCGCGATGGGGACTGGGGCTGCTGATATTCATAATCCTGCTTATTATCGTCCTTGTCACCTCAAAGAAAAAAGGCAGGGATATTATGATATCCCTCTTCGTTTCCATAATTATAAGCTCTTCCCTGCTTCTCTATCCGGTCGAGAACCATCTGTACAGCTTCAAAAGCGTTGAACAGATATATAACTACCGTCATCATGAGGATCTTGTGACCTACGCCGAGTGCGATTACGGGGTTCTGACCGTTGGCGCTGACGCAAGCTCCGACACGGTGTACTACGCCTTTTCAAAGGACGAAAAGGGCTATCACCTGCTGCAGTCGGACAATATTACCTACCGTTCAAGCAAATACGGTATCTATATCATCAAGTCTTTCGGACCGCAGATGATTATCCTGACCAAGATAAACAACTCGGCGTACAACGGGGAGCCGTTCAAATCAGCCGGCCACGATTACTTCTACACCGTGATCGACAAGGACGCCGACCTCTCGCTGCTGACTTACGCCGGCATGGGAGTATCCCTCGTCTGAGAGCGTCAACCGGTTTGTCATTCTCTTTTGAAAAAAATATATCTTGAACAAGCAGGCGCATGATACGTCTGCTTATTCTGTTTATTTATATCACTGATAAGAAGATTAACATCTTATTTTCAGCGAAAAATCCGCCCAATGTTCGCATTGTTTATTGCAAGTATCTATTCGGTTTGATATAATAATAAAAAAACAGAAAAGTATCGGAGCACAGCTTATGAGAACAAACAGAAAAAAGAAAATCATTTTAATATCGGCAATAACCGCCTTTGTTGTTATTATAGCGGTTCTGCTTATTGTTTTTGCAGATGATATCAGATGGCTTTATTATAAGGATTACAGAGCGCCGACGCCTGTGATAAAAACTCAGACCGTGAACAGAGAAGATGAAATTATGATTGACGGAGATTTTTTTGTAAGCACAAAGGGCGACGATAAAAACAACGGAACAAAGGAGTCGCCGTTCCGCACGATAGAAAAAGCTGTTGAAGCTGTTAGAAATACAGACAAATCCAAGAAGGACGGAATAACCGTCTGCATAGAAGCCGGCGAATACCGCACAACCTCAATTCGATTTAATAAAGAGGATTCGGGCACAAAGGAATGTCCGATCACCTATCGCGCAGTCGGCGGCGAGGTTGTGATAAACGGCGGCGTCACCCTGCGCCCTGATGATTTTAAGCCCGTGAGTGAATACAGCAAAACAGCAAAAAGACTTTCTGACGAGGCTAAGGACAACGTCATTGTAATTGACCTTAAAAAAGAGCCCTATTCGCTTACGAAGAAGGACTGGGGAAAAATCTATGCCATAGGCTCATACAATACCGCAAGCAGTTACGACGGCGATAATACAGGGCCGCTTTACTGCGAGCTTTTTGTAAACGATAAACGTCAGAAGCTTGCAAGATACCCCGATAACGATTTTCTCTATACAGATGAAGTGCTTGTAACCGGTCTTGGCAAGGAAAGCGACGGCGCCGAAACAGAAGTTAAAGACTGGGATAAGATCCGCAACCCCAATCCGGACGTATATAAGGTCGATGATAAGCTTGCTCAGCGAATTGCGGGCTGGAAAACGCTTGACGACGTCTGGATGTTCGGCTACTGGAAGTATGACTGGGCGGACGCATCCTCACCGATAGGCAGCTTTGATAAGAACAGCAAAGCGCTGTCGCCTGCGTTTGTAAGTCTTTACGGCACAAAAACTGATGCTCCGTACTACTTCTTCAACGTTCTTGAGGAGCTTTCGGCGGAGGGTGAATGGTATCTTGACAGGGAAAACGGACTGCTTTTTATGTGGAAGCCCGAAAGCTTATCCGACGCCGCGATAGAGCTTTCCCTCTCGCTTGATCCCGTGCTGAGTGTCGAGGCCGATAATCTCATTTTTGACGGACTTACCATCAAGGGAACGAGAGGAGACGCCGCGGCTATAACCGGCAGCAATAATATTTTCTGCAACGGAACGATCAAAAACGTCGCGGAAAACACGCTTATTATGACGGGCACGAACAACCTTGCCGAGAATAACGAAATCACTCACACCGGAAAAGGCGGGATCATAATCAACGGCGGAGACACCGAAAAACTGATCCCCGGCAACAGCAGAGCGCAGAACAATTATATCCATGACTGGTCGGAGATCTATCTTACATATCAGCCTGCCGTAACGCTGAACGGAGTCGGAAATATCTGCGCTCATAACGAGCTTGTAAACGCTCCGCACGAAGCGATCTCATACAGCGGCAACAATCATATCATTGAGTATAATCTGATCCACGACGTCTGTCTTCTCTCCGACGATGCAGGTGCGATCTACGCCGGCAGGAGCTGGATCTGGTACGGCAATCAGATAAGGTACAATTGTATTTACAATCTCGGCTCGGGCGATCATAAGCCTGACGGAATATATCTTGACGATGCTCTTTCCGGGCAGAAGGTTTACGGCAATCTGCTTGTGAATATCACAAGGAACGCCGTGCATATCGGCGGCGGCAGGGATAACACCGTATCGGGAAATATTATTATCAATCCGGGCAGAAGCGCTGTTCGTTTTGATGCCAGAGCAAGGGAAGGAGCGCTGCTCGCTGACGGCTGGTTCAGCCATTCAAGAATAGGCAGCGGCGATATGTGGGACGCGCTTTACAGCTCGCCGTGGAAAACAAAAAAATGGCAGGAGACGTTCCCGCAGTATGCAAGGATGACTGATGACGTCTCGCAGTCGGAAACCGCTGAGTTCATTCCGAATCCCGCAAGCAGCGTAAAAGGCAATCTGGTTTTTGACAAAAAAGGTGAAATAGGCGTTATTTTTGATGATTCCTATAAATTCGGCGACATCAGCGGAAACGATATACATTATCTCAAGGATATCGGCAAAATATTCAACGGCTATGAGAAGGGAGATTACTCTGTTTCGGATTTTGAAGAGCTGAAAAAGAGCCTTCCCGATTTTGAAGAAATACCGCTTGAAAAAATCGGCAGAGTACAATAATTTAAACATTATAACAAGCAGGCTCAGGATCCGCCTGCTTGTTTTGCTGTCGTCTGCTGTTTTGATATGTACACGTCAAACGTTGACTTATTTTGAAATGAGCAGTATAATTAAAGAGTTGAAAAAGTGAGAAAGGAGCGGAATCGCATGAAGGAAAAGACGTTGGGAATTCTCGGCGGCGTCGGCCCGCTCGCCACCGCATATTTCATGGAAATGATCATCAAAATGACAGACGCCGACAGAGATCAGGACCACCTCTCTATGATTATAACAAATCATCCTTCTATACCTGACAGAACCGAATATATTTGTGACAACAGCAGGCCTGACCCTTTGCCTGTTATGATCGGGGACGCCGTAAAGCTTGAAAAGGCAGGTTCGGACTTTATAGTCATTCCCTGCAATACCGCCCACTTTTTTTATGATGAAATACAGCAGAGCGTCGGTATACCCGTATTGAATATGCTCGAAGAAACAATACGGTACGCCAAAAGCAAATTGAGCGGTGTCCGGAAAATCGGAGTTCTCGGAACCGTGGGTACCCTCGCATCAGGCATATACAAAAAGGTTTGTGACAAACACGGCATTGAATACGCAAAGCCCGACGAAGATATTCAAAGCCGCCTGACGGAAATAATATTCGGTCAGATAAAGGCCGGTAAGGAACCCGACTTCGCTTCTTTTATGCAAATCGTTGAGAACATGAAAAAGCAGAAGTGTGACGCCGTAATTCTCGGCTGCACCGAGCTTTCGGTTATCAAGCGCGACTTCAATATCAACCGGAAGGATATCATCGACCCCATGGAGGCTCTCGCACGATCCGCCATACTGAAATGCGGTAAAAAATTGAAGCATGGATAATTCCCTGATGAAAATAATTGACCGTTTTTATTGACATACCGCTTGTATGTGATTTATAATGCTTTTGTAACTTTCCGCACGGAATAATTGTTTGTCGGAGGACAGCTATGGTTAGAAACATTTTGGAATACTTGGAGGCAACCGCCGTAAAGCTTCCTCAAAAGACTCTTATATCGGACACAGAAAACAGGGTTTCATTTTCGGAAATGGTTTCAACGGCTCAGGCGATCGGTTCGTATTTGATCGGTTGCGGAGTGCGGAGAAAATCCCCTGTCGTCGTTTTTATTGACAGAACCGTCAAGAACGTCGTAAGCTATATGGGTATAGTTTACGCCGGCTGTTTTTATGTTCCTATCGAC
>JAFSXA010000064.1 GCA_017450135.1 Clostridia bacterium
CTGATCAGAGCGGGCAGGCGCGATCTGATAGGCTTCGGCAAGGGCTGTCTGATAAAGCCCTTGCGGCAACCGGCGAACAATTATCATCACGACAGAAACAGGAGCACTGCTTATGGCGGAAGGAAAAAGAAAAGGTAAGCTTGTAACCGTTATCGTCATTGCGGTACTGCTTGTAATTACCATTGCAGTCGGCCGTTTTGTCGGCGGTCTGCCGGATGATCTGTTCTCCGACGTTGGTCTCAGATCAGGTCAAACCGGCGATTCATCGGAGTTCTGCGTGCATTTTATCAACGTAGGTCAGGGTGACTGCACTCTGTTTACCTGCGGCGATACCGCCGTGCTGGTGGACGGCGGCGAATACGCTCAGGCGAACACGGTAGTAAACTATCTGAAGAATCAGAGCGTTGACGATATAGATTGTCTTATTGCGACCCACCCGCATTCCGACCATATCGGCTCGCTCTCCTCCGTTATCACGAAATTTAAGGTCAACAGCCTTATCATGCCTCAGCTTCCGGAGGAGCTTGTACCCACCACATCGGCGTACGAAAGATTCTTGAAGGCGGTCTCCGCGAACGTAAAAGATGTGATCCCCGCCAAGGCAGGCAAGAGCTATACCTACGGCAAGCTTGTTATTGACGTATTGTCCCCGGGAAAGACCTATGACGATCTGAATAATATGTCGGTTGTTGCGAGGATATCGTGCGGCGGCGCCTCGGTAATGACGACGGGCGACGCCGGAACCACGGTTGAAAAGGATATAATTGCCGCCGGTTATAATTTGAAATCGGATATACTCAAGGTCGGCCATCACGGCAGCAGGACGTCTACTGGCGACAAATGGCTTAAAGCAGTCGATCCCGATATCGCCGTGATATCCTGCGGCAAGAACAACGATTACGGACATCCTCACAAGGAGGTCGTCAATCGCCTGAAAAAAGCCGGTGTTGAATACCGCAGAACGGATCTTGAGGGCAGCATCGTCTATCGATACGACGGCAAGGACTTCACCGAGGTCGACGTCCTGTGACCGTTGACAAACCCTGACGAGGGGTATTATAATAAATGGCATATTGATTAAAAATACTGGAACTGGGAGAACTGTTATGAAATGGACCGGACTTAACGAATTGAGAGAAAAATTCCTTAGCTTTTATGAGAGCAAGGGCCATCTGCGCCTGCCGAGCTTTTCTCTGATACCGCAGGGCGACAGGAGCCTTTTGCTGATAAATGCGGGAATGTCCCCTATGAAAAAATATTTCACCGGGGAGATCGACCCTCCCTCGCTCAGGGTCACCACCTGTCAGAAGTGCATAAGGACCCCCGATATCGAGAACGTCGGAAAGACTGCGCGCCACGGCACCTATTTTGAGATGCTCGGCAACTTCTCTTTCGGCGATTACTTCAAGAATGAAGCTATCGCATGGGCTTGGGAATTCTGCACCGGGGTAATGGAGATGGATCCCGAAAGGCTCTATATCAGCGTCTATACGGACGACGACGAGGCCTATGATATCTGGACGAAAAAAATAGGCGTCGATCCCGCGCACATGGTGCGCTTCGGCAAGGAGGATAACTTCTGGGAGCATGGCGCAGGCCCCTGCGGCCCGTGCTCTGAGATCTACTATGACCGCGGCGAAAAGTACGGCTGCGGCAAACCCGACTGCAAGGTCGGCTGTGAGTGCGACAGATTCGTTGAGATATGGAATCTCGTCTTTACCCAGTTCGAGAACGACGGAAAGGGCAATTATACACCGCTTGAGCACCCGAACATCGACACGGGTATGGGGCTGGAAAGGCTTGCCTGCGTGTGTCAGGATGTTGGCAACCTCTTTGAGGTTGATACAGTCCGCAACATAATGAATCACATTATTACAATAGCCGGAGTAAAGTATCATGAGGATGAAAGCAGTGACGTTTCCTTGAGGGTCATCACCGATCATATCCGCTCCACTACCTTCATGATCGGCGACGGAGTCATTCCCTCCAACGTCGGCAGGGGCTATGTTCTGCGCCGCCTTCTCAGGAGAGCGGCTCGACACGGCAGACTGCTCGGCATTAACAGAACCTTCCTCTCCGAGGTCTGCGAGACGGTTATCAACGAAAACAGAGACGCCTATCCCAATCTTGTAGAAAAGCATGATTTTATCGTCAATGTCATAAAGACTGAGGGGGAGAGCTTCAACAGGACAATCGACGCAGGTCTCGAGCTGCTCTCGGATATGATTGAGAAGTCGGATTCCGGAGAGCTCAGCGCCGCCGACGCCTTCAAGCTACAGGATACCTTCGGCTTCCCGATAGACCTTACAAGGGAGATCCTCGCGGAAAAGGGCATGACCGTCTCCGAGGAGGAGTTCAACGCCCTTGTCCAGGAGCAGAGAAAGCGTTCGCGCAAGGCCCGCAAGGGAGCCGGCGCCGAGGGCTGGAACGATACGGGAGTTACCACCAGGGGTATAGATAAAACCGAATTCCTCGGCTACGACGATACTCAGACCGAGGGAAGGATCATCGCCATACTCTCCGGCGACGACAGGCTCGACTGCGCCGAGGAGGGTACGGAGGCCGCTCTTGTGGCTGACAGAACCGTTCTCTATGCCGAGAGCGGCGGCCAGGTGGGCGATACCGGATACATCGAAGCGGACGGCTTCCGCTTCAGGGTCACTGATACCGGCAAGACCAACGACGGCGTGTTTCTCCATTACGGCATCGTAGAGGAGGGTACGGTCAACGTCGGAGACTGTGTTAGTCTTACGACCGACGCTGAGCGCAGAAGATCCATCGCGCGCAACCATACTGCCGCGCACCTGCTCCAGGCGGCCCTCAGAAGGACGCTCGGCTCCCATGTTGAGCAGGCGGGCCAGCTCGTAAACGAGAGCGTCGTAAGGTTTGATTTTTCGCATTTCTCAGCGATGACCGGCGATGAGATCCGCAGGGTCGAGGATGAGGTCAACCGTGTTATACTCGACGCCGCCGATGTGAGCGTACGCGAGATGCCCGTGGAGGAGGCCAAGAAGACCGGAGCCATGGCGCTCTTCGGTGAAAAATACGGCAAGGTGGTAAGAGTCGTCAAGGCCGGTGACTATTCAACTGAGCTGTGCGGCGGTACCCACGTCTCAAATACCGGCGAGCTCGGACTTTTCAAAATAATATCGGAGACCTCCGTGGCGGCAGGCATCAGAAGGATAGAAGCCGTCACCGGAGTAAATCTCATAAACTATATCGGCTCGATGCAGGAGGCTATTGCGAGCGCTGCTTCGGCGCTCAAGGCTGTCAATCCCGGCGAGCTTGTTAAAAGAGCCGAAGCGGCAGCGAATGAGCTCAGGGAGAAGGACAGAGAGATCGAATCCCTTACCTCGCAGATCATCAATCTCCGTTCAGGCAGTCTGCTCGACAGCTTCACACAGGTCGGCCCGCTCAGGCTGATAACCGCAAACGCCGGTGAGGTCGGAGCCGACGAGCTCAGAAAGCTCTCGGATAAGGCCAAAGAAAAGGGCGATGATATCGTCTGCGTCCTTGCCGCCGTGAATAAAGAAAAGGGCTCGGTCAATTTCTCTGTCTGCTGTACCGGGCAGGCGGTAAAAGCCGGAGTCAGGGCAGGCGACGTGGTCAGAGCTGTCGCGAAGATCGCCGGCGGCAACGGCGGCGGCAAGCCCGATTTTGCAATGGCGGGCGCCCGGGATATTACCAAGGTCGACGAGGCTCTTTCGGGAGCGGTCGAAATAGTAAAATCGATGATCGAAAATAAATAAAGCTGTAAAGGAGATTAATCATGGAGGATTGTTTATTCTGTAAGATCATAGGCGGAGAGATCCCCTCGAGCAAGGTTTACGAGGATGATACGGTGTTCGCTTTCCGCGACATAGCGCCTCAGGCCCCGACGCATATCCTTATTGTTCCAAAGGAGCATATCAGCTCTGCGGCTCAGATCGATCCTTCCAACAGCGCCGTCGTAGCCCATATCTTTGAGGTGGCGGCAAAGCTCGCGGAGGAAGAGGGACTGAACGACGGGTTCAGGATAGTCAATAACTGCGGTGATATTGCCGGTCAGACGGTAAAGCATCTGCATTTTCATCTCATGGGCGGCAGAGAATTCACATGGCCTGCCGGCTGACAGAAAGGGAGTTTTAATATGTCCGAAACATATAAAATGAAGATAGCCGGGCTCGAGAGAGAGCTTCCTCTGTGCCCGATCAATGATAAGCTTTCGATCGCCGCATTCATTATTTTCGGCGATGTTGAGCTGACTGTCGCGGCGTCCGCCGAGCTTTTGAAAAAGTGCCCGGAGTTTGACTTCATAGCCACACCTGAGGCTAAGAGCATACCTCTTGCCTACGAGATGTCCCGTCAGAGCGGCAAGCCATATTTTGTTGCCAGGAAAAAGGCGAAGCTCTATATGCGAGACCCTGCGAGCGTAACCGAAAAATCCATCACCACCGCCGACGAGCAGAAGCTTCTGCTCGACAGAGCCGAGGGTGAGAGGATGCGCGGCAAAAGGGTGCTCCTGGTAGACGACGTTATCTCGACCGGCGAGTCCATCGGCGCTGTTGAAAAGCTTGTGGATTTATTTGACGCACAGGTAGTTGCCAGAGCGGCGGTGCTTGCCGAGGGCGAGGCCGCAGACAGGAAAGATATCGTTTTTCTTGAAAAGCTTCCCGTTGTTGAAAAATGAGTCTGAAATACAGGCCTATGGCGGCCATAGGCTTTACCTGCCTGCTGACCGCTCTGTTGTGCGTATTTGTCTCGGAGCACCTGACAGTCGTCGCCATAGCGGCCGGGATAGTGCTGTTTATTATCTCAGCCGCTTTCAAAAGCTTCAGAACGGCGGTCTACCCGTTTTTCATTTCCGGCGCTCTTATTCTCTCGGGACTGCTTATCGGCGCTGCCGGTGAGAATTACAGATATGCCGCAGCGTTCTGCGGTGACGAGGCGGAGATAACAGGTACGCTTATCGACGAGCCGACTCATTCCGATAACAGATACTATTACATTCTGAAAAC
>JAFSXA010000065.1 GCA_017450135.1 Clostridia bacterium
ATCCCGAGCTGACCGGAGCCTGCAAAAAGGTCAAGCACCTGCCTGCCCTCAATTTCAAACTGAATGATACTGAAAATCGCTTCCTTCACGCGGTCCGTAGTCGGGCGGACGTCTTCGCCCTCAAGCGTTTTCAGAACACGGCCTCTTGCCGTTCCGGTTATTACACGCACGGTAAGAACTCCCTTCCGAACTTTCAAATCTTATTATCACATTTTTTACTATGTGTTGTCAACATTTTTTCTGAAATAATCATAAACTTTTTGCGCTTTGTCCCTGCCGATACCTCTGACCTCGCAAAGCTCGTCAATATTCGCCTTTTTTATCGCGGAAACGGTCTTGAAATGCTTCAGCAGAGCCTTGCTGTGCGCCTCGCCTATGCCCTCGATCTTTGTGAGGGTCGCGCTGAGAGCCGACGCCCTGTGCCTGCTTCTGTGATATGATATCGCGAAGCGGTGCACCTCCTCCTGAATGGTGGAAACCAGCGTGAACGCCCGGCGTTTTGAATTGATGGCTATCTCGCCGCCGTCGGAGGCGATCGCCCTTGTGCGGTGCTTATTATCCTTGACCATGCCGTAAACCGGGATGTCAAAGCCCATCGCCCTGACTATCGGCAGGACGGCGTTGACCTGGCCGACGCCTCCGTCGAGCAGTATCAGATCCGGCAGAACGCCGAAGCCCTCGCCGCTGTCCTTTTCCTCAACGTACCTGTTGAGCCTGCGCGATATCACCTCCGCCATGGAGGCGTAATCGTCCTGACCGCTGAAGCCCTTTATGGAAAATCTGCGGTAATTCTTTTTATACGGCAGTCCGTTTTTGAAGACCACCATTCCCGCCACGTTATCACTCCCGGCGGTGTGTGATATATCATAGGATTCTATTATGACCGGAGGCTTCTCCAGATCCAGTATCCGTGCAAGCTCGTCGAGGGCGGCTGTGGTCCTGCCGCTTCTGCCGAGGCTCAGAGCAAGCTTCTGCGAGGCGTTGCTGCGGCACATATTGACCGTCTCAAGCTGTCTGCCCCTCTGCGGTATCACGACCTCGACTTTATGGCCTGCGGTATGGCTGAGCCACTCGTTCAACAGCTCAAGGCCCTCCACCTCGCCGTCAACCGCTATTCTGGCGGGGATATTGCGTCCCATTGAATAGAACCGCGTTATAAGATCGCGCCTCATCTCCGGCAGTGAATCCAGCTCGTTGAAGAGGAACCACTCGCTGTCCCTGAGCCTGCCTTCGGAAAAGCGAAGCACGGAAAGGCACATTCTGTCCTCCGCCTGAGCTATTGCAAAGACGTCCTGCTCCCTGACGTCGGAGCCGACCACCTTCTGCTTTTCGTTGACCTTTTTGATGGAATTTATCCTGTCGCGCAGCCTCGCCGCCTTCTCAAATTCCAGCGCTTCGGACGCCTCATTCATCTGACCGGCCAGCTCACGTATCACGTCCGCACTGTCCCCCTTGAGGAACTTTATCGCCGAAGCGACCGACTCGTTATAATCCTCCCGGCTGATCTTTCCGGCACATGGAGCAGAGCACTGCTTGATAAAATAATTCAGGCAGGGTCTGCTCTTGCCTATCTCCTCGGGGAATTTTTTCCCGCAGTCGGGCAGCATGAATATCTTCCTCGCCTCGTCGACGGATCCGGTCACGCTGAAGGAGCTGATATACGGCCCGATATAGGTCGCGGAGGCGTCGTCCTTCTGCTTGACCGCGCTTATCTGCGGCCAGTCGCCGCCGGTTATTTTGATATAGCTGTAGCCCTTGTCGTCCTTGAGCAGGATATTGTACTTGGGCGAATACTGCTTGATGAGCGAGCATTCCAGCACAAGGGCCTCGAACTCGGTATCGGTCATGATATAGTCGAAATCGAACACGTTTTCAACCATCCTCCTGACCTTTACCGGGTGGTTGTTCTGAGAGCCGAAATACTGGCTCACCCTGTTCTTGAGCGCCTTTGCCTTGCCGACGTATATTATCCTGCCCGCCTTGTTCTTCATAAGATACACTCCGGGCGTTTTGGGCAGCGCCATTGACTTTTTCCTCAATTCATGGATATCCAGCTCTCTCACCTCCGTTAAAAAAAGGACTGCCGTGAAAGGCAGCCCTGACATTCTGATATATTATACGGCAAAACCGGAATCAACAAGCTCTACAAGCTCCTGAACCGCCTGCTCCTCATCGGGGCCGTTAGCCATTACTTTTACGGTCATTCCGCCGTCTATGCCCAGTGAAAGCACACCGAGGAGGCTCTTTGCATTGACTCTTCTGTTGTCCTTTTCGACCCAGACGGATGATTTGAAGCAATTCGCTTTCTGAATGAAAAATGTTGCAGGACGGGCGCTGAGGCCAACCTGATTCTGAACCGTAACTTCTTTTTCAAACATATCTGATTTCTCCCATTCAAAATAGTTGTACTGCAAATCAACAACCTAATTATCAATTCATATTATATCACAAATCTTTTCATCGTCAACAGATAAACTCGTGTTTAAAAATAATTCGGCTTGTGTTCCAAATGTGGAGATTTCAGAGCCTTTCGCTTTGTGCATTATTACTATAGGATTTACATATTTTTAATGCAATATGCCTATTTTTTACAGTCGTTTTTGAGACTTTCAATAAAATCCAAGTCCTTTTTGTCCAAATCTGCCGATTCAAGGAGATCGGGTCTGCGCAGAAACGTCCGCGTCAGGGACTGCTCCCTGCGCCAGCGGCAGATATTGGCATGATGGCCCGAGATCAGCACCTCCGGCACCTTTTTCCCGTGCCACTCATAGGGTCTTGTGTACTGCGGATATTCGAGCAGTGAGTTGTAGATGCTCTCTTCCTCATACGCCTCCTCCCCGGCAAGAACGCCCGGGAGCATACGGGTGACCGCGTCCGCCAGAACAAGGGCGGGCAGCTCGCCGCCGGTGAGCACATAGTCGCCGATGGATATCTCCTCGTCGACCACCTCCTCGAGCACACGCTCATCGACTCCCTCGTAATGGCCGCACAGGAGAGCTATGTTGTCCATCGCGGACAGCTCCTTTATGCGCTCCTGCGTCAGCAGCTTACCCTGCGGTGACATATATATTATATGCGGCCTGGTTCCCAGCCGTGACTCAAGCTCCATGCAGCAGTCGTAGATGGGCTGTACCTGCATTATCATACCCGTTCCGCCGCCGTAGGTCGCGTCGTCCACTCTGCGGTGCTTATCCTTGGAATAGTCCCTTATGTTCGTACAATAGATCTCAACAAGTCCGCCGGCTCTCGCTCTGCCGATAATGCTCTCGGACAGCACTCTTTCGCACATCTCGGGGAACAGGGTCAGAATATCAATCCTCATCGTCAAATATACCTCTCAGCGGTCTTATCAGTATCGTGCCCGAGGCGACGTCGGTATTGACCACAACGTCCGGTATCGCCGGAATAAGGTACTCCCTGCCGCCGGCGTCGGTGATATGCCAGACGTCGTTGGCGCCCGTGGCGGAGACGTCGGTCAGCGTGCCGTATATCTTCTCGGGCGAATCGGCGTCCCTGACCTCACAGCCGGTCAGCTCAGCTATAAAATACGAGCCCTCGGGGATCTTGGCGTCGGCCCGTTTCATGTAGACCGTTCTGCCGCGCAGTCTTGAAGCGTCGTCGACGGTATCAACGCCGTTGAGCTTAAGTATCACCACATTCCCGTGAGGGCGCGCGGAGACCACCCTGACGGCTCTTTCTCCCATGCCGTCAAGGTACAAGGTTTTAAACTGCTTCACAAATTCCGGCGAATCCGTCCACGGATTCAGCCTTAGCTCACCGCGCACGCCGTGGGTGCCGACTATCTCGCCGAGTTCAAGAAATTCTTTGATCATAAAACCATCCTAAAAACAAGGCATTAGGGTCGTCCCACGGGCAAAAGCCTGTAGCCCCGGAACGACCCTCGCTGAAAAAGCAATTATTGCCGTCAATCGATCTCAACGGATATTTTCTGCTCTTTACGGTTTGCCGCAGAGCGCATGACTATCCTAATAGCCTTCGCGATCCTGCCCTGCTTGCCGATAACACGCCCCATATCGTCGGGCGCGACGTGCAGATGATAAACAATAACGTTATCCTCATCGGGTTCGTCAACTTCGACCGAAACCGAATCCGGATCATTAACAAGTCCCTGAGCAATCTTAGTCAATAATTCTTCCATTGCGGAATACCTCCGTTTGATTATTTAATAATGCCGCTCTTTTTGAAAAGCGCCTTGACGGTATCCGTGGGCTGAGCGCCGTTCGCAAGCCACTTCTGCGCTTTTTCCTCGTCGATCTTGATCTCAGCAGGGTCAACCATCGGGTTGTACGAGCCGATCTCTTCGATGAATCTGCCGTCACGGGGATATCTTGAGTCAGCCGCTACAACACGGTAGTACGGAGCTCTCTTTGCGCCCATGCGGCGAAGTCTGATTTTAACCATAATAAATTCCTCCAAAAAAATAATTGTATATCAATCACGCAAAGCGTTTAGTGCGTGTTGAAGCTAAATATTGAAGCCCTTGAGCTTGGAAAGGTCGGGTCTGCCGCGCCTGCGTTTTTTTCCGTTTCCGTTCATCTGACGGAACATCTTCTGCATCTGGCGGTGCTGGGAGAGCAGCCTGTTGACCGCCTCGACGTCCTGTCCGCAGCCCTGAGCTATGCGGCGCTTGCGCGACGGATTCAGTATCTCCGGCTTTTCTCTCTCAAGCGGAGTCATGGACTCGATTATCGCCCTGACCTTATCAAACTGCCTCTCATCTATCTCAACGTCCTTGATCTGCTTCTCGACTCCCGGCAGGAGAGAGAGCGTATCCTTGATGGAGCCCAGTCTGCGAACCTGCGCGAGCTGATCCATAAGGTCGTTCAGATCAAATTTGTTCTGACGCAGCTTCTTTTCGAGCTCCATGGCCTTCTTCTCATCGAGGGCGTTTTCCGCCTTTTCAATAAGAGAGAGCATATCGCCCATCCCGAGGATACGTGACGCCATTCTGTCGGGATGGAAAATGTCGAGATCCGTGAGCTTTTCACCCACGCCGACGAACTTGATCGGCTTGCCCGTGACCGCCCTGGTGGAAAGAGCCGCGCCGCCTCTCGTATCGCCGTCCAGCTTGGTAAGCACTATTCCGTCGATCCCGAGCGCGTCGTTGAAGGAGGTCGCAACGCTGACTGCGTCCTGACCGGTCATCGCGTCGACCACAAGCAGTATCTCATGCGGCTTGACCTCCGCCTTGATGTTTTTAAGCTCGGTCATCAGCTCCTCGTCTATATGCAGACGGCCGGCGGTATCAAGGAATACATAGTCGTAACCCTTGTCCTTCGCAAGCCTGATAGCCTCCTTGGCGATCTCGACCGGGTTTATCTGACCCATTTCAAAAACGGGAACACCCACGCTCTCACCGACGACCTGCAACTGCTTGATGGCGGCGGGTCTGTAAATATCGCAGGCAACAAGCAGCGGACGGTGGCCTTCATTCTTAAGCCTGAGGGCTATTTTGGCGCTGTGCGTTGTTTTACCCGAGCCCTGAAGGCCGCACATCATGACCACTGTCGGCGGATGACTTGCCGCGGCAAGGCGGGCCTTGGTTCCGCCCATGAGCTCTGTGAGCTCCTCATTCACTATTTTAATGACCATCTGCGCAGGGGTAAGGCTCTCCATTACCTGCTCGCCGACGGCCCTTTTAGTAACCTTTTCGGTAAAGTCCTTAGCGACCTTGTAATTGACGTCCGCCTCAAGCAGAGCAAGCCTGACCTCGCGCATTGCGCTTCTAACGTCGGCCTCTGTCAGCGCGCCCTTGCTTTTAAGCCGCTGAAAGGCCGCCTCAAGTCTTTCCGAAAGACCATCAAAAGCCATTTAGCACCATCCTTGTGTATCAGTAATCCTCAGTCATCAGAGTCTGAGCAACCGCCTTGATCTTGGCGGTGCAGTCATTTATCTCCATCGAAAGGGAATGGTTGCGGTTATATTCGGCGATCTGCTCGGCATAGTCGATTATCTCGCCCAATCCGCCCTTCATATTCTTGAATTTATCAACAAGACCGAGGCGCTCCTCCATGGCAAAAAGCTGGGATTCAGCTCTTTTGATGGCGTCCCTGACGCCCTGGCGGGTGATACCCTCGTTCTCTGCGATCTCGGATAAAGAAAGATCGTCGTTATAGTAGTATCCTATAAAGCTTCTCTGCTTGTCAGTCAGCATATCGCCGTAAAAATCAAGCAGGACAGTAATATCAAGATTCTTACTCACCGCGCGTCTTCCTTCATAAAAAACTGCCTGTAAAGTTATTTCCTTTACAGGGCAGTATTATACCTTATCACGCTTCAAATGTCAAGAACTTTTTTCGGGATTTCAGGCGGATTTTCCACCGCGATCTGTTGAAAGCTCTGTGGAAACTCTGTAACCACTCCACAATTTGCGGCGGAACCGGATGAAAAGCCCTATATGCAGACACAGCCTGTTGAAAACCATGTTGAAATGTCGAAAATATTTTTAATCCGGTATCCCGTTCGCCTTGATGTCACGGGCGATCTCCCCGGCCGTATGCGCCAGATCCTCCATACTGTGGGCAAGCGCCAGCTCGAGCGGACGGTCAAGATAGTTCGTGTCGTAAATGCGCCTGATACCGATGCCCGCCGCGCTGTCGATCTTGCTCTTGCCGACTATGGCGATTATCGGTTTGCCGCCGGAGAGCGCCGCCACCTTTGCAGGGGCCTTACCGAGGATGGACTGCGAATCCATGCATCCCTCGCCGGTTATTATAAGATCAGCCTGCGCCGCAAGCTCTGCAAATCCGGTGATACCGAGCACAGCCTCAGCTCCTCCTACCGTCTTTGCGCCGAGGAAGGCCATTAGCCCGAAGCCGAGCCCTCCTGCGGCTCCCGCGCCGGGTACGGATGAAAAATCCCTGTGCAGAGC
Source organism: Clostridia bacterium (assembly GCA_017450135.1). Lineage (GTDB taxonomy): Bacteria > Bacillota > Clostridia > Oscillospirales > Acutalibacteraceae > CAG-488. The sequence goes on from JAFSXA010000065.1 coordinate 6,893, forward strand.
TTTTTGAGCGACCGCCGCAAAATCGGAGAGACCTTTGTCAAGCTCGGCGACCGCCTTTTCGTCCGCGCCCTTCTGAGGGGCAAAGATATACGCGGCTCCGTTTTCGCCGTACAGCGGGCTGACCACGTCGCACAGAGCGGTTATTTCCGCTTCGCGGACGCGTGCGTCCAGACCGCTCAAGTCGATATCAGCGATCTTCGACAGTCCGCCGCCGCAGAGGGGCGCCTCATTCCCGTCGGAGTCCGAAAATCTGACGCCGAGAGCCGCAAGACAGCCTATACCGGCGTCATTCGTCGCGCTGCCGCCCAGGCCGACGAGGATACTTCTGCACCCTCTGTCAAGCGCGGCGGATATAAGCTGTCCCGTCCCGTAGGTCGTGGTCAGCAGAGGGTTCTTCCTGTCGCCGACCAGCGGCAATCCGCTCGCGGCGGCAGTCTCTATGACAGCCGTACCGTCCGGCATTATGCCGAAGCAGGCGTCGATATCGTTAAAATAAGGATCCTTGACCCTGACGCTCACTCTTTCGCCGCCGTTGAAAAGCAGGGCGTCGACCGTACCCTCTCCGCCGTCGGCTATGGGTATGCAGCGGATCTCCTGATCCGGAAAAACAGCGGAAAATTCCTTTGAAATGATATCGCAAACAGTCGTTGCCGACATTGTGCCCTTGAATGAATCGGGTGCGATCACTATCATATTTATACCTCCGTTACAGTTCAAAATCGGATTTATCAAAATCCGTCCTGCCCCTCGGCGCTCTGTTCGGCTTGCGCTTGAGGGGGTCGTATTTGAAGCTGCGGCAGCTCGAATCAAGATTCCTGATGCCTGTCCTGACACAAAGGACGCTCTCCCCGTCCGGGGAAATCCTGCCGTGGGCACACAGGGCGCATGACGGGCTGATACTATCGGAATTTACGACAGATTTTTTCATAACATCCTTCCTTTTTGTCATTTAATAATAGTGATTATATCACAGCCTGCGTTTTACTTCAAGCTCTTTTGAATCCATTATGGCAAATGCGCCGAGCGCAAGCAGAACTGCGGCTGACGGCACCGAGACGGAATACGGCTGAGCCTCGAGTCCCGACGCGGTAGAAATAACCGCGAGCTCTACCGGGAACAGACGGAGCAGCAGTGCGGTTATCGCGGCGGCAAGGCAGCCGTTGAAAAGCCGCGAAAGCAAGAATACGCCGTACTTCATGCCGGTACGTTCAAGATACGGCAGGAGCTGGCAGTGGACAGCCGCTCCTCCCCAGCCGAGAATGAGCGCGATCACGGGCAGCGGGAGAGCTCCTGCCGCCCCCGAGCATCCGTTGGTGACCTCGAGCACGGCGTTAATGACGAGCATCATGTTTTTTCCGGCCGGAAGCGCGGAGCAGAAGCCCGTAACAGCGGAAAAAAGAATTATCCAAGCGCACACGTTTATCATGGCGGCCGCCGCGCCCGACACCGAGCTTATAAGCGGCGACGATATTTTCTCCACTCCCGGTGCGGTTTCCGCCGGATACTCCCTTCTGCCGCCAAACAGACCCGAGACCGCTCCGGTCAACAGGGACGCCGCCGCGAGCGAGGCGTAGAGTATTATCCCCGACGTGCGGCTGCCGAGCATAAGACTGCCGACAGTTCCGATAATGAACGCCGGGCCTGCATTGACGCAGAACAGCAGCATACGCCTGCCGTCCGTCGCGCTCACCAAGCCGTCGCCTACGAGCTGAGCGGTCATATGTGCGCCGACCGGATAACCTCCCACAAGGCTCATTAAGATGACCGCCGCCGCACGCCCGGGCAAGCCGAAAATCCTGCCGGTCAAGTGTGCAAGCTTACTGCCGATAACGTCGCAAAGTCCCGAATCCACAAGGAAACCGGAAACGACCATGAACGGAAAAAGCGAGGGGATCACAGAGGACGAGCAGATCGTCAGCCCCCTGCCGACGGCTTTTCCCATAAGGGCGGGATCGTAAAAAAACGCCGTAATAAACAAAATGACTGCCGCAGCAGATAAAACTGTTCTGAATCTGTAATTATTCAAGCCGATCACCTATAAATATATATGTGGGGCGTGTTGTCATTATTATAGCCCAATACTCCGAAAGGCAATGGTAAAATGGATAGAAGCTCAGGCAAAAGCTACAGAACTCCCCTCTCCCACAGACTGTGCAGCAGCATGGAGCTGCCGGAGGAGGCCTGCAGGAATTGCAGTAAGATAGAGATAATTTCAAACTGCAGCGCGGTGGTTGACGGCTGCAAAAGCGTGCTCGAATATGACGAGAGCACCGTCAAGCTGAGTCTCGGCAAAAACACCGTGACCTTCAGCGGAACCGGTCTTTCGATAAGCTCCCTGTCGTCATGCCAGGCCATGATAGAGGGAATGATAATCTCCGTCGTGTTCGGCGGCTGAGGTCGGCGTATGAAGCTTTACGACGTTTTTCGGCTGATATCCGGCTGCGTGGAGCTGCGGGCAGACGGCGGCTTTCCGGAAAGATTCATCAACGTCTGTACAGCCGAGGGGATAAAGCTTTGGGATATCCGCAAGCTCGGCGACAGCGTCTGCGCCAAAACCACCGTCGACGGCTACCGCGCCATACGCGGCGCTGCTAAGAAAAGCGGCATGAGAGTGCGCCTGACAGCCAAACACGGTCTGCCGTTCTTCATTTTCAGGCACCGTTTCAGAGGCGGACTGCTGATAGGCGCGGCGCTGTTCTTTATCCTGCTGGCGGCGCTCTCCGGCAGGGTCTGGATAATCGAGGTCAGCGGCAACAGCGCAGTCAGCGACACTGAGATCCTCGAATGCTTCGAGACGGCCGGTCTGAAAACGGGCAGAAAAATATCCGACCTCAACACTGTTGAGATCAGATCCTCCGCCGTTATGAGCCTCAAGGGCATAAGCCGCGCTGCAATAAACATCAGCGGCTGCACCGCCGTCATCGAGGTCAGAGAGGGTCAGATCTCGCCCGAAATAGAAAAGAGCGGCGGCCCGTCGAACATTGTCGCCGCCAAGGACGGACAGGTGCAGATAATCGAGCCGTACAGGGGGACGGCAGCGGTAAAAAGCGGTCAGACAGTCACAACCGGCGACCTGCTGATCAGCGGCGTTACGCAGAGCCGGACGGATTCAAATATTTTCAGCGAGGCAGACGGCTACATCGTCGCCACCACCTCAATCAAAACGGAGGCGAAAATCCCCATCTCCACGCAGGAGCTTATACCGAAAAGAAGCAGGAGATACTCCCTATACTTCCTCGGCATGGAATTTCCGCCTCAGAAAAATCAGGAGAGCTGTGAATATTATCTCTGTAAAAAATATATGACGGCAGGCGGAAAAAAGCTTCCGTTCGGCATATTCTACAGGGATTATTTCAGGCTAAAGGAGAAAAAATTGAAGCTGAGCGCAGACGAGGCAAGGCTTGCCGCCCTCAGCGACTACGCTCTTAGGTTTCACCGCGATACCCTGCATGCCCAGCTTATTTCAGATAAAACGGACGTTGTCACCGGCAGGGACTCCGTATCCGTCATAGGAGAGAGTCTCTGTTATGAGAACATCGGCAGAGCCTCAGCGCTCGAGATCGAAGAAACACCTGAAAGCAGTGAGAGCGGCGATTGAAGCTTGTGCATCTTAGGAAAAAATCTAAAAAAGCCCGGAAGCTCATGCGAGTTCCCGGGTTGGTTGCTTGTTAATCATTAATACCAAATCCAGTCATATTTTACGGATTATAATTAAATCAAGAAGCATCTATAGATTTATTTCATTATTCAAGATATACATAACATGTTGTAGAACCGTATTCAGAAACGTTGACAGTAAATTCACAATTATAATACGAGCTGATTTTTCCGTAATAATCATATAAAGAAAATGTGCCTCGAACTATCCAACCCTCTCCGTCTTTAACAATTGATCCTATAGAATATCTCGTTGACCCAAGATCGTACATTGTTGAAAGACTAACTCCATGAAGCATTTTTTGACTTAACTCTGAATACAAGGCTGTAGTTGCCAATGACTCCAGTTGGCTATCAGTATATCCTGTACTGTAACTGTACCCGTTGTAACTACTGTAATTATTGCTTTTCGAGTTGTTGCTGATTAAGGCAATAGCAATTATTACAATTATAACAATTAACAATAGAACAGAAATAGTTATTAAAACTTTTTTGGTACTTCGCTGATTTGATTGGGTAGAGACCTCTGTGACTTCTGATGGCAGAGAGTTAAAATCGTTTTGCATAATTGCCATAGAGACGATTACCAAACCAAAAATACCGAGAACCAGATATGCATTTTCATTACTGGTTGCAGAATATCCATGACTCGCGAATTGATCTTTTACTATCTTTCCACGAGTAAACCACCAGTAAAGAGAGTAAAAAGGAACAAATATCAGGCACATCATTTCACCTGTACAGCTTGAATTATCCTTTTGAATGGCTCTGACATTTTTGACTAACAAATACTCCCAGTAAATAAGATAAATTCCTACAGTTACGATTGACAGCAGAATGCTTGTTACGATATTTCTTTTGTTGATTGGGATCATATTGTATTGTCCTTTCTGATTTGATATGATTTTGATGGAAGGTTGTGATATACCTTCATCTGGACTTTACACAAAATTCGGGACGCTACCGAATTTTGGAATACTTCAATTCCAGACTTACTGCTGGATTAACCGAGGGAATAAATAGCCGAATTCAGGAAATCAAACGTAGATCAAAAGGGTTCCGAAACATCAATTATTTTATCTCTATGATCTATTTGGAAACCTCTAATCTAATGCTTCCTTCATACCGCTAATCCCACTTTACCCAATCAATTTGGCGAGGTGCCACTTTTTTGAGTTTTTTTAAAAAGGTTTTCTTAGATGCTTCGGAATCATTCGATGTATTATCTGTATCTAAAAGGATCTCTGACTTTTTCTCATTTTCTACATCAGATCCATCAGTGTATCCATTAGAATTTATATTACTTTCTGCAATCTGTTCGGTAATTACTTCTTCAACAGTGCTGCTATCATCAGCATTTTTACAGATTGTTTCATCTTTAATCAGCTTTGTACCGCACATGAGACAAAAAACGCTTCCACTGTTTAACTCAGCACCACATTTAGAACATTTATCCATTATTTCATCCCTTACTTTATAATTTATTAACTATGTTTTATTTTTTTACTTTTCCTTGACCGTTGCAGACAGGACATGTCACAAAAGTTGAGCCTTCACATTCCGGACAATTCACATTGCCTTCACCATTACAAGCAGTACATACTGAACCTAATCCAGTTCCGTCGCAATTTGAACAATCGATAGTCTTATACCCGGTTCCATGGCAATCGGTACACATATTCCAATAATCATCTCCGTCTGCACTACCTTTTACGTTCCCGGTATAAATATCTTGAAAAGCTTTGCTAGTATTGTATATGTATCCCGTTTTTTTACTATCCTTGCATTTGTCACATTTATCTTCTGTAACCGAATAGCCTTTTCCTTCGCACTTTTCACACTTAAGCTTTTTCTTCCCATTGCACTCAGAACAGGTTACTTTACCATTCTGGCATTGTGTACAGGTTATTTTACCTTCTCCTTCGCATTTTTCACATTCTTTAGAGCATCCTGATAAACTGAAAACAAAACACATACTCAAGATTAAAACAATAATTTTTTTCATTTTAATTCCTCGCTTTTATTTTTAAAGTTTTGTCAAAACAAAGCTGTTCCATACTTTTAGATTTTTAGATAGATTTAATCTGCACAGAAACATCTGATTGACATCTAAAATATACCATATTTCTTTATTCACACGGAAAAATCGGTACGAACGACATAAAAACAGGTATAAACGTAAAACAAATAGTAAAACACCTCCAAAAATAAAAAATGCGCAGCCGAAGCCACGCATAAAAAATGCAGCTCCAACTGTCGCCAAACAAAAGTTAACATATCCGCAAAAAACAGCATGTGAACTCAGAGCATACATTTTTATCAAAATGATAAAAATAGCATGCTGAAATCGCGGAAAGTAATATTAACTTTTGTTTGGCGACATTATTTTATCATTTAAAAATGTATATGTCAATAATTTTTTTCCAAGCCGTACACCCCGACGCCAAAACCGGATAAAGCAGTATTATAGCATAAACAAAACCCGCCATTGTGACTTTCAAACAATGAAATCATCATGGCGGGTTATATAATTTGTTTATTACTCATTATCCTGCTTATTGTTGAACTGAATTGTTCGCTGACGTTCACAACTAAATCAATTTGCCTCAAAGCTCACGCAGCGAATTCAGCTGACCGCAGGTCAATTTCGCTCGCCGTAAGGCGAATTTTGCTGCAGCACGCCGAGCTCGCCGCTCTTTTTATACGTTCCATTTATAGTGCCGCAGGTTTGAATCGATGAACAATGCGCCCACGTTCAGCGCGTGGATCGTTGTTGAGTCCTCCATAGGCAACACGGTCAGATCCTCGCCCTCTCCACCGAAATTATCAATAAACATCGGTTTATACATTATGCGGTCAAACAGCTTTTCCGTCTTGCCGGTGGAAAGCTCCACGGAATACACTGCGCGCGTCGCGTCGTTCGTGCCGAGGTAGAGCTTGCCGTTGTAAACCTCGCCGCCCTGGATCTGATCGACTGCGGCAGAGATCGGCAGCTCTCCTTTGTAGCTGAAATCGGTTAAGCCGAAGCAGAGCAGATGATCCTCCACACCGGCGTTCGAGGTGTAGAAAACGCCCCTTTCTGCGTCACACGACACCCACGGGATCCCCTCTGTAAGGATTTCCGGCGAGAGCCGCTTGAATACTCCGGTAAAGCTCAGCGTCTCGGCGTCATAGAGCGCAATAAGCGGATTATCCCAGATCTTGCTGTCCTCTATGGGCGCGTAAATATAACCGTTATAATAGCTAATCCCGCCTATGTGGGCAGAGCCGTAATCCTCTTTCATCTCTTTGGTCAGTGCGCCGTAATTGCAGGCAAACAGGGTCTCGCCGTCAAGCGAAACCTTGACCAGCGAGGTTCTTCCGCTGAAGTACCACGCCTTGCCGTCGGTCGTAACGCCCTGGGCTCTCTCAAAGGTCTGTAAGCCGACCGTCCTCGTGACCGACTCATACGGATAAACGTCGCCGTTGAAAACGGTGTTCAGTCCTCCGCTGACAAACAGAGCGACCGCTATCACACCGGATAACAGCCGGTTTATATACGTTCTTGTGAAATTCAATAATGCGGCCATGTGAACACTCCCGAACAATTATTTTTCTCGCTGGTATTCAGACGCGTCTATCTGACCTACGGATATCTGCAGGATGATAAGAGCGTCAATGGAATTGATGGTTCCATCAGCGTTGACGTCGCCGCAGATCGTCTGTATTGTGTCAGGGGTTTCCTGACCGACAGAGCACTGCAGTACAAAGAGCGCGTCGGACGAATTTATGCTTTTATCCGAATTCACGTCGCCGATGATCATATCATCGAGCCATACATAATCAATATTATTCTTGAGGGCATAGTCGTAGGCGTCACTGCCGATGTAGCAGCCAATGACAAGCTTTCTGCACCCTGTGAAAGCTCTGTTGCCGATCGTCGTCACGTTTCGCCCAATATCGATTCTGCCGAGCGACGCGCAGTTTTCAAACGCGCTTTCCGGTATGGTGCTCAGCGATTCGGAGAATTCCACGCTCCCGAGAGCCGCGCAGTTTTTGAATGCGCTCTCTCTTATGGAGCCGACCTTGCCGAGATTTACGGACTCAAGTCCGCTGCAATCGGCAAACGCGCTCGCCCCTATCGAAGCCACGCTGTCGGCAAGAGTGACGGACTTCAGGGCTTTAAGCCCCGAAAATGCATAATTGCCAACGTTTTGAGCTCCGCTTATATCAACACTGAGTATATCCTTAGCCGCCTTGCTCCACGGAACGGCAGAGGCAGAGGCGTAATCGGTCATCATGCCGTCTCCGTATATTCTGAGTGCGCCGCTGTCCTTGTCAAAAACGTAATAGAGCTTATCTCCGCAGCTTCCGGCAAGCTCGGGCAACTCAGAGCGGACGCTTGTCTCGACCTCAGAGAATTTACCCGGTTCCGTAATAACGGCACAGGCGCCGACCTTTGCCACGATATCTTGCGCATTTACCGGCGCGGCAGAAGCCTTCTCAAAAACAGCGGTGATCAGCGCACCCTTAGTCTGATAGAGCACGGTCGTGGATATAGAGGCCTTCCTCGTCACCGCGTAAACGGAATTCGAGAACAGCTCTCCGCTCTGCTCGATCCTGTCCCTCTCAGCCTTTGCCTCGTCGCTCAAGGTAAGCTTCAGACAGTTTTTGATATTAACGCTCGTTGAAAACTGGATATCGATCGCACTGAAGCCGCCGCTGATAAGATCAAACTCCAGCTCGATCTCTTCGTCGGTTTCAGATTTTACCGATAATGAAAACTCGGTCTTTTCCGCCGCAAGGGCTTCATTTTTTACTCCTGCGGCATAGAACACGCCGAGGATAATTGCCACTGCCGTAACAAGTGATAAAACCTTAAGCTTCATGTTCATCACCTATCCCTACAAATCTTTATTTTATCAATTTATCGCTCCATGCAATAATGTCAGCGAAAACCTGTTCCTTGTCGAACTCATTATGTATCTCGTGCCTGCAATCCTTATAGAGCTTCATTTCAAGATTGTCGTGTCCGCTCGCGCCGAGCTTTTCATAAACCTCCCTGACGCCCTTGCCGTATTCGCCGACCGGATCCTCGGCTCCGGATATCAGCAGTATGGGCAGGTTCTTCGGAACCTTGGAGTACCACTCGTCGCCCGAGATGTCCTTGAGCAGCTCGAACATATTTTTAAAGCCGGACACCGTGAATACAAAGCCGCACTTTTCGTCCGCGGCGTACTTGTCGACTACCGCGTCGTCCCTTGTCAGCCAGTCAAATTCCGTCCTGCCCTGGCAGCGCTTGTTGTATGTGCCGAAGGCTATTTTTTCAATAAGCATACTGCGATGCCTGTCGCCCTTGAGCTTCATGATAATATTCGTGAGCATAAGTCCTGCGGAAAGCGCCGGGTTGCTGCCGGCTGTGCCGCAGATTATAACGCCCTCGATGCCGGAGGTGTATTCCGCGACGTACTTTCTGACAACAAAGGAGCCCATGCTGTGGCCCATGATTATCAAGGGCTTGTCGAATTCCTTTTTAAGCATGAGCGTAAACGTGCGCGCATCCTCGACAAAGGTCTTGCCTCCCTTGTTTTTATCCGCGCCGAAATAGCCTATATCCTCCGGAGCCTTCATTGATCTTCCGTGGCCTATGTGGTCGTTGATCGCAAAAGCGTACCCTGCGTCGCAGAGCGCCTGAGCCATATGCTCGTACCTGTCGCCGTGCTCGGATTTGCCGTGGATGAGCTGGATAACGGCCTTGATCTCCTTATCCTCGGGAAGCCATACGCGCGCGTAAATATCTGCCATTCCGCCTGATGAAGGATATGAATACTCTTTTTTAATAATTGACATAAAATCACCCCGAATAATTATACCATTTTATTCCGCGTTTTAATATGAAAAATTTAGACAAAAAATTATAAATAATTTGTGCATAATATCATAACAACAATTACAGGGCGCGGTTTCAGTTACCGCGCCCCCTGCGTGTCGAAAAACCATTTTCGGCACGCAGACAGACGTTGAGAAAGGATGCAAGACGCCGCTTTCTCTGACCCGAAGCTGTACAAAGGTACTACGAGAGGGCAGAAAAGCGGCGAATTTGCAATAGTATTATTCTAAGTTCACAGATTATTTGTGTGATTCTTAAACCTGTATTTGTCAAGTTATACGGGAGGGCGTGGAAGCCCTCCCCTACGGCCGAAGAAGTCAGCACTGGCGGTATTGGTATGGATTTTTCGAAATTATTTAACTCGATATACGGGCTGCCGAGGTCGTCAGCCCCTACGGCGAAGACGCGATCATTGCCTGTTTTTTGCAAATGTGGTGAAACAAAACCGTCTCACGTGGTTACACATTTTATCGTTATTTCGGCAATGTTGACGGCGAGGGAATGTAGGGGTCGACGACCTCGGCGACCCTTGCAAACCGCAAGAAGAATTCACCAAAACACAGGGGACGGTTCTCTGTGTTTCACAGAACCCGCACTGTTAAAACCAATTTCGGCAATGCTTTAATCAAGAACTCGTAGGGA
>JAFSXA010000066.1 GCA_017450135.1 Clostridia bacterium
GACGGCGACAGCGGACTCTCGGATTCGGTCAAATTTGCCGCCGAGGCGAGGAATGCCGTCCAGGCGGTCTACACGTCAGATAAAAAGGACGAGTACATGGTCACGAATTCCGACGCGGCGTTCATCCATGACCTCGAGGACGAAAAGCTCATGACCGTTACCGATAAGGACGGCGGAGTTTATGCGGCTGATACCTTTGACGCCTTTTATATCGGCGCGGACGGTAAAAAGCATTACGCCTCCGACAGCTATGCCGACGCATACATGAACACAACAAAGTACGGCCTCTATTACTACGATACCAAGATCAGGGGACTCACCTTTGCCGAAAAAAAGAGGCAGACTCCCGAGTTTGTTGTTGACAAGGCCTATCACGTTTATGCGGACAGAGCCTATGAGCAGCTTAGCCTGCTTGCGGTCGAGGCCACACAGGGGCTTGCCGCTTTCGGCTCGGAGATCGCCGTCCCCGCTGCGAATGTCAATAAGATCAGCATCGCGGACAAAAACGGAGTGCACGATTCCGTGGCTTCGATCGACGCAGCGAGCGTGGAATACATAGCCTTTGACATTGACGGAGTCGGCATTTTCGCTGTAATAGTTCCCAAAAACAGCTGTACCGACAGAACGGAGATAACACTGTCGGCAGGTAAATATACAATAACCACCTACGCGGACTACAAGGCGGGCACGGGAATAAACAAGTATGACGAGACCGGCGGTTACGATCTCAACCGCGTGGAGCTGGGTATGCGTATTTATACTGACAAAACCCACAGCTTTGACGGCGTTGCAAAAGAGGCATATTTTGAAACGCACCCGCTTCAGAGCGTCAGGGTGACCTCCGGCAACGCTTCCGCCCGTTCCCTCGGCTACGACGGACTCACCGGCTCCTACACGGTGTTCTTCGATAACGGCGGCCGTGACTTCACCTATCAATATAACAACCCCGACCTGAAGATCTCTGCAGGTCTCAAAATCGACTGTGACGACAGGGACAGAAGCTTCTATCTGCGCACCGAGAGCATCAACGGCTGCCTGGAGTGCGCGGCGGTGCTCGATGAAAACGAAAGACCGGCGCCGATAATGGTTGAGGTTTGCAAGAATTTCTACGGCGATTTCGGCGAGCCCGAGCCTCTGTATTACACAGCCAGGGACAAGGCTTACGGTGTTGCGGTGTTCCCGTTGAGCGTCCGAGCTGACAGCCAGACGGAGCTGACAGTCCTGCACCTCTTCCAGAACTGGGGGAAATATCCGCTAAAGCAGCTCTCCTCCATCGAGTACGGCGACCCGTACTACCACCTCTCCACCGGCGTAACGGAGACCAACTGCATAGCCCAGTACGGTCTGGGCGCAAGCGGCTGGATCCTGCCCGATTTCAGATGCAGATCCGGCAATATGTGGCTCGAACAGCCGCAGTTCAACTCCTGCTGCAAGCTCGGCTTTGCGAGGTACAACAAAAATGTTCTGTTTATTAAGGCGGACAACTCAAGGATGATTTACAACGGCTCAAGGATAGATTCCGTCGGTCAGACATATGCGGACATAACCACCTCCTACACTTCAGACTGCGGCTCATATGACTACACGCTCAGGCACTTTGAGTATCCGCAGACCGATGAAAACAGAACGTACTATACGGTCGATATCACCTTCAACAGGGATATGACGTTTACGGATTTCCGCCGTGATTTTGAGATATTCTGGTTCAACGGAAGATATGCGGAGTTCACAAAGCTCGGCTACCTGAACAAGGACAACGAGTGCGTGACCGGCAAGATCGAGAACAGTCCGATAAACAAGTATTATACTCTCGGCTCGGATTGTCCGTATATCGGCTTCTTTGATATCACGGAAAAGACCATAAATACACCCGACGAGCATTTTAACGCAAATATCGCCGTCGTGGTCAGGAACAGCAGTATGATAATAGGCGGAGAGCAGACGGATATACCTCTCTGCTTCAAGGATTCGTCTGCTTTTCACGAGAGCAACGGCGCGCTCACCCTTGACAAAAAGTCTCTTAAGATCAAGGCAGGCGACAGGATCAGGCTCGACCTCATCCTTCTTCCCTGGGGCGTCGGCAATGAGGAGCATGACGAAAACGTCAGAAGGGTACGCGAGGATTCGGCCGTGAATACGATCAAGGTCACGGCGCAGACAGGCAGCGTTATAGCAGACAGCATTCTCCCGAGAGTCCGTGCAGAGGGCAACAGAGCCGAGTTCACCGTCACCGGCGGCAGGAATAATATAGCTGTCAGGGTCGACGGATTCACGACTCCCGACTGCCCGGCAGTCTACATGGATTCCGGCAGCGGATACAGCAGGCTCGACCTTGCCTCGCAGAGCGGCTTCGACGGCTATACGGTATTCTATAACGACGACGGAACCTACGGCTATTCTTTTGTATTTGAAAGCGACAACACTTCGACCTATTCCTTTAAGCTGGAGGGCTGATTGAAACGTTTTAAATGAATGCGGAGGTGTGCGGATATGAAAAAAAGGTTCATTATGTCACTGATAAGCCTATTGACAGTCTGTTCGTTCATATTCAATTTAGCCGGATGCAACGTGAGGTTAAGCGCGGTGGATATGATGGCAGATGTCAAGCCTAATGTCATCAACAGCGAAGCGATAACGGAAGCCGAGGCTGAAAAATCGGCTGACTTTGCCGTAAGGCTATTCAAGGCCGCAAATGAAAGCGGTAAAAACACCCTGATATCACCGTTGTCCGTATTTGCGGCTCTCGCAATGACCGTGAACGGCGCGAGAGGGGATACGCTTCGCTGTATGGAAGCTACTCTCGGCATGAATGCTGAGGAGCTTAACAAATATTTTTACAGCTACCGGAAGTCTTTGCGCGATGATAATGGCTGCATTCTCCGCCTCGCGGACTCTGTCTGGTTCAGGGACGATGAGCGGTTCAACGTTAATAGCGATTTTCTTCAGTCAAACGCCGATTATTACGGAGCGGATATGTACAAGGCTGCGTTTGACGGCAGTACCCTCAAGGATATAAACAAATGGGTCAGTAATAAGACCGACGGCATGATATCGGATATTCTGAACGACATCCCTGTCGAGGCTTTGATGTATCTGATAAACGCGCTTGCATTTGAAGGAGAATGGGAGACTGTTTACAAAAAGGATCAGGTCAATGACGGCGTTTTTAAATGCGAGGATAATACCGAGCAGACTGTCAAGTATATGTACGGCAGTGAGAGCGTTTATCTTGACGACGGCAGAGCGACGGGATTTATTAAACCCTATAAGGGTGGCAAATTTGCTTTTGCAGCTCTTTTACCAAACGAGGGGATAAGCCTTGACGATTATATAGACTCTTTGGACGGAAGCACCCTGCAGAACACATTCAGGGGCGCGGAGACGACAGGCGTTGAGACCTCGATACCCAAATTCAAGGCAGAATACAGCTCCGAGCTGTCCGTCGTGCTCAGAGGAATGGGAATGGGGCTCGCCTTTGACAAAGAGCTTGCCGATTTCACCGGAATAGGCAAATCGACCGGAGGGAACATATTCATCAGCCGTGTAATCCATAAGACCTTCATTTCCGTATATGAAAAGGGAACAAAGGCCGGAGCGGCAACGGTAATTGAGATGTCAGATAAAATGGCGGCACCACCGGAGATGAAACAGGTTTACCTTGTTCGACCGTTCGTATATATGCTTGTTGATACCGAAACGTATCTGCCGTTTTTTATCGGAACTTACAGGGGAGAACAGATTGAATCAGTTAATTGAAAGCAGGTGGTATATTTGGAAAAGCTCACAGAGAATGACAAGACGTATAAACTGAATATAGAAGGGACTCCCTTTTCTTCGGAGAGGACAACGTACCGTCCCGGTGAAAAGGTCGTGGTCTATTTCAGTATGATTGCGACGGATACCGACTACAGCTTTTGGAGCGACGACGTTTCGTTTCAGCAGGATTACAAGGTCAGTCAGGGATATATATTCACCTTCGGAATGCCGGAGCACGACGTGACGCTTCACTTCTCCGCGCGCAACTCAATGATCCGTGAAATAAGATAGACAGACAATAATAAATGAACAAGGGCTGACGCATTCATCCGATAGCGTCAGCCCAAAATGGTTATTGTGGATTTATACGCAGGTATAGCCGCCGTCGACCGCAAGGATCTGTCCGGTCACATAGCTTGATTCCTCGGCGCCCAGGAAGACTGCCGCAGAATTGAGCTCGCCGGGCGCGCCGTAGCGGGCCATCGGTACAGACTGGTTCGCAAAGTTCTGGAAATACTCGGTGTTGAGAGTATCGGTGGTCAGCTCTGTATAGAAATAGCCGGGGCAAATTGCGTTGACGGTGATGCCGCTCTTGGCAAGCTCAGCCGCCGCTCCGCGTGTGAAGTTGACTACCGCGCCCTTGGTTGCGTGGTAGGCGATCGTGGGCAGCGCGGTGTTGCCGACAAGGCCGTATATGGAGGCGATATTGATAACGCGGCCGTAGCTCTGCTTGCCCGCCTCAATATTCTTCTTCATATAGCCTGTGAATACCTTGGTGACTTCGAATACAGAGGTGAGATCGAGATTCAGAGTGAATTCCCAGTCCTCCTTGTTGTAATCGACCAGCGGAGTGCCGGTTCCTCTCTCTCCGCCCGCGTCGTTGACGATGACCTCGATGTGTCCGAATTTTTCGGCAGCGGCGGCAAGGGCATTGTTTATGGATTCGGAGCTTGTAACGTCACAGGCAACGGGGAGAACCTGAACGCCGTATTTTTCTTCCCATTCCTTTGCGCTGGCCTCGAGTCTCTCAAGCCTTCTTGCCATAAGGACAAGGTTGGCTCCGCAGCTTGCGTAGCCCTCTGCCATCTGCTTTCCGAGTCCGGAGGATGCGCCTGTTATAGCGACAACTTTGCCTTTGTAGTCAAACATTTTTTTGCTCTCCTTTTTAACTGTTTATAATAAGCCGGGGAACTCAATTATCCCATGGCTTTCAGCCATTATATCGGGTGTCAAATCACCTTGTTTTAAGTATATCAAAAACGCGGAAATAAAACAAGTGCTTTATGTAAAAATCCGGTTTTACGGTCAGTTGGTTTTCTTTTTGATGCCGAATATGCCCGGCAGTTTCTTCAGCAAGGCCGCAATGCGGTTGATCATCGATTTGAACAGCGGAAAACGTTCTCTGCTGCCCCTCATGGTCTGTGCCGTGGCGGAGGCGTTATACGCCGTTGTTCCGCCCTGACGCCCGACGCCGATCTCCGTACCGGTTATTGTTCCGGCTTCGGAGTAATCCCACGGCACAAAGCCGTTGCCGACGGCCGGCGAGTTCTCCGACAGCGTGAAATCGAAGGCCGACGGGTCGGCAAACTGCGGATCCGCCACGATATTGTCGCCAATCAGCTCTTTTCGTTGGGCGGTCGCCAGCGACATGGCGTTTTTATGGTTACCGTCCCGGGTCACGTAAAGCTTTTTCCCGTTGCTGACGTCCCACAGTATATTGCCCGTTGCGGTGAACGCCGCGGCGTCCGTCATATAGCTGAACAACGGTGTTTTGCCATCGGTAAGGATTATATTGTTCGTGAAGTCTGCGGTCTTGTGATCCTCATACCGCGAAACCACCCGGATCTGTGATTCGGCACTCAGGGCGAAGATATTATTGCGAACAGTGTTATCCGCGCCGTAATGGAGGTGGTAGCTGTCGCTGCCGCAGGCGTAGACAAGGTTTTTTTCCACCGTGATCTGCGAGCTGCCCTCGTCAAGGTAAACGCCCCAGCCGCCGTAGCCGCCCTGACCGGGGTCGGCGGCGATATTATGGAACACGTTGCCGCTGATCACCGTGCCGGGCTGAATACCCAGCGTGTAGATGCCGCCCATATCCGAAAGCCAGCCCTGACCGATGTTATAGACAAGGTTATCCGTTATTTTTATGTTGTTCGTGAGCTGGTAAGCGTATCCCCAGACCCAGCCGTCGGAGATCGCGGTGTAATACCCGTCGGTAATCTCGTTGTGAGAGATCTGAGCGCCGTCGCAGAAGGTCACCTGAATGCCGATGGCGCAGAAGAATTTTCGGCTGTAGCCGTCGATAAGATTGTTGGTCACGGTGATATCACCTGTGCAGTCCGGCTGATCCGGCAGACAGTTGGTACCGCCGACGAATACACCCGTAGCGGCAATATTGCGGAAAATACAGCTATCCACCCGGCTGTGCTTCACGCCGTTCAGGAATTTCACACCGTCAGCGCCGAGATTGGTGAACTCACAATTAGTAAAGGAAATATCTTCGGCATATCTGATTTCCGCAACGCCGCGCACGTCCAAGGCCGCCTGCGGTGCGTCGATATCGGCTTCCTTGCGCCAGTCGCCGCCCCAATCGCCGGGGGACGGAACCATCCAATCGGTTTCGGTAAAGCGGATATGGTCAAAACCGATCCCCGAAACGCCGTTGATATCGATCAGCCTCTCAAGGCAAGAGGCGCGCAGCACACAATCTTCGGCGGTCTCGCCGGAGTACGGCACGTAATAGAGGACGTTTGTTTCGCTGTTTAGGTACCACTCGCCCGGCTCGTTCATTGCCTCAAAGACATTTTCAAAGTAATAGCGGTCGATATCACGGATCAGCATGGATGAGGGACGGGAGAGCGAGAGCTTACCCGTGGATCGGTCTATCCCGGTCAGGAACATCAGCTCGTCGTGCCAGTAGTGCAGGATGCGCACCTGAACGTCCGTGGGATTGGTGAACTCCACAGCCAGATCGGCGGGATCGGCATAGAATGAACGCTGCCCGAGACAATAGCTCCACGGTGCGTTATCCTCAGTCCAGATATCGTCCTCCGGCGCGGTTTTCTTAACGGTGAAGTAGCCGTTTTCGGGATAGCGCGGCACGGAGAGCTGACTGTCGCCCCGGAACAGGGATTTGAAACCGGAGGGATCGTTCTTATCCAGCTTCTTTACGAACGTGCGCACGCCGTTGACGGTCTCCTCATGAAAGCCCGTGATCTCACGCGCGCCGGAGAAGACGACCTCCTCCCCGTTGTAAGCGGCGAAGGTGACGTTGGGCAGGTCTTCCTCGGTGAAGTACATGGTGTCTGTAAACGTATAACGGCCGCCGCGCAGCCATACCGTTACGCTGCCGTTGTCGCCGCCCTTGAGCGACTTCAGCCGTTCCTTGGCAGCGGCAACTGTTTTCAGCGGCGCATCGATCGTACCCGCAGCGGCGTCATTGCCGTCGGGAGATACATACAGCGCTGTTTCCGTCGCAGCCGCAGCAGACTCGATCATCAAACTTGTCACCATCAAAAGGCTCAGCAGGATAGAAATTATTCTTTTCATAACCGTTTTTCCTCCATTCAAAGACAGGGAACTGTTCATTGTTTTCGCTTGTATGATTGTTTTCTGCTTCTATCATAGCCCAAAACGCGCGGCAGTGCAACACTTTTTTCGCGCAAAAAACCGCCTGCATTGCTGCAAGCGGCGGGAAAACCAAATTGTTATCTCTTTGAGAACTGCGGTGCACGGCGGGCGCC
>JAFSXA010000067.1 GCA_017450135.1 Clostridia bacterium
CGATGAGTTTTATGCCGGGATGGAAAAGGAAATTCTTGAAAGAATAAATGAACTGCATATAGGCCCGCAGGGCTTCGGCGGCAATACCACTGCGCTGTGGGTCGCGATAGAAACGGCGCCGACCCATATCGCCGGATTGCCCGTAGCCGTAAACTTTGGCTGTCACGTCACAAGGCACGCTGAGGCAGAGATATAACTAAAGAGGTTCACAATGAATATCAGATTTGTAATACCGTGCCTGCTCGGGCTGGAGTCCGTGATAGCGAACGAGCTCAGGTCGCTCGAGGCTCTCAACGTGACCGCGGAAAACGGCAGAGTCCTTTTTGAAGGCGATGAGAATCTGCTCGCGCGTGCCAACATCTGTTCGCGCTTTGCCGAGCGGATACAGATACTTGTCGGCGAGTTCGAGGCAAGGAGCTTCGAGGAGCTTTTTCAGGGCGTCAAGGCTCTCCAATGGGAAGAATGGATAGGCGCCCGCGACGCATTCCCGGTCAAGGGCTATTCCATCAATTCCAAGCTTTTCAGCGTCAGCGACTGCCAGTCCATAATAAAAAAGGCGGTCGTGGACAGGCTCGGCTCCGTGTACGGCATAAGCTGGTTTGATGAGACCGGGCCGGTGCATCAGATACAGTTCTCCATTATGAAGGATAAGGTCAGCCTTCTGCTCGACACCTCGGGCGCCGGGCTTCACAAGAGGGGCTACCGTCCGCAGGCGAACGCCGCTCCGATCAAGGAGACTCTTGCCGCCGCCCTCTGCGACCTTGCAAGGCTCAGGAAGTATCATACCCTGTACGACCCGATGTGCGGCAGCGGAACGATACTCATCGAGGGCGCGATGATGGTGCATAACGTCGCCCCGGGAGTCAACAGGAATTTTTCTGCGGAACGCTGGGACGTGATACCGGACAGGGTCTGGCTCGACGAGAGGAACCGCGCGAGGGATCTTGAATCTTTCGATTCGGATTTCATTGCCTACGGCTCCGATATAGACGCATCTTCGGTCGAGCTTGCGGCGGCGAACGCCGCAAAAGCCGGAGTCGCCTCCAAGATAAGGCTTGAAAAGCGCGACATCGCGGATTTTACCCCCATGAGCGAAAAGGGTACGGTCATCTGCAATCCGCCTTACGGCGAAAGGCTGCTGGACATCGAGCAGGCGCAGGAGCTGTACAGGATCATGGGCGAAAAATTTATAAAAAAGCACGGCTGGGCATATTACATTATCAGTCCCTCGGAGGAATTTGAAAAGGAATTCGGCAGAAAGGCCGATAAGCGCAGAAAGCTGTATAACGGTATGATAAAATGCCAGTATTATATGTATTTTAAATAAAGGGGGTCTTCTCAGTGAAACATCTTTTCGTTATCAATCCTATCGCAGGCAAGGGCAAGGGCTATGATATCATCATGCCTAAGATTAAAGAGTCTCTTTCCGGAAGGGATATAGACTATGAGATTTATGTCAGCGGATCTCCGGAGGATACGGTGAGCTATACCCGCGAATGGGCGGGCAGGGGCGATCCGGTGAGGGTCTATGCCTGCGGCGGCGACGGAACGCTCTATAACGTCATCAACGGCGTTTACGGCTATGAGAACGCGGAGTTTGCCGCGGTGCCGCTCGGCTCGGGCAACGACTTTGTGCGCTTTTTCGGAACAAAGGAGGGCTTCACGGATATTGACGCCCAGATAGACGGGACCGCCGTAAAGATAGACGGCATTAGGTGCGGCGACCATGTTGCCATCAATCAGTGCTCCATGGGTATGGACGCAGAGGTCTGCGCCAAGCAGAGGGATTTTAAAAAGCTGCCCTTCCTTTCAGGGGAATCGGCATACACGGCGTCTCTGCTCTATTGTCTGAAAAACAAGAGGCAGAACCGCTTTACCATCACGATAGACGACGGGGAGCCGATCGAGAAGGACGTCCTTTTCGCCTTCTGCGGAAATTCGAGATTCTACGGCGGCGGCTACATGGCAGGCCCGTTCGCCGTGCCGGATGACGGATTGCTCGATTTCAGCATTATCGAAACTATGAAGCTGCCCCGTCTGCTCAGGGAGATCAACAATTACAAGGCCGGCAGACATTATAAATGGAAGGAGACTACATATCTGCGCGGCAAAAGGATGACTGTCAGGAGCGAAAAGCAGGCGGCGGTCAATATTGACGGAGAATGTGAATTTGCAACCGAGTGCACCTTTGAGGTGCTTCCGGGCGCGTTCAATTTTGTCATTCCGACAACCTCAAGCTATATTGAGGACAGGAGGTCGGGCAGGATTTCCGACAAGATCGGCGTTTGAGCCGAACGAATTCAACATAAAACGAGGACGCTGTAAAGCTATTTGGCCTTACAGCGTCCCTTTATGTCAGGTATATATTTTACACCAAGTTATTTTAGCATTTTGTCCGCGTTCTGAGCCGCGTCGGTGAAGCTGTTGTTTTTCCACCACGACCACGCCGCGCTGACGCAGGTCAGTATGTACGAAGCGTACCTGACCCACCCGTCAACGTCCGCCTGTCTGTCGGATACGCCGAGCGTGACAAGCGCCTGATTGACGAGCGCCGCCAGCAGTACCGCAGTCCTTATCCAGGTTTCGGCGGATACGCCCTTCAAATCAATCTTTTTCAGCTTTGATCTCCTCCCTCATGTCGTCTATTCTCCTATGCGCCGATTTTACCGAATTCTCCACGCAAAACATTCTTTCAACAAGATTGTTGTGCTTCTCCACCTTCTTTTCAAGCTGGGCTATTCTGTATGAGGTGAGCTTGTTCGCCGCCAGTATTCCCGAGAGCGAGCCTATGAGAGTTCCGGCAAAGGCTATCAGCGCGGTTATAATATCCGTCAAGGCTATACCGCCGCACAGTAGTCGAGGCAGATCCAGCCGGAGGGGATCTTTCCCCAGCTGTTCTTAACCTCCGATACCGTGCAGGTGCATCCTTTTACAAGCCCGTCGGCGCCCTTGCCGGAGTTCAGCTGAGCTATCTGCTTTTTCGCGTTGGCGGTCAGCTCGGCGTATTTTTTGTAGGGCTTTTCGGTACCGGCGGTGCTCCTGACTCTCAGCAGAGAGGCGGTTACTTTGTAAGTCCCGGTCTTATATGCCTTTTCATCCTGATATTTAAGAGCAAACTTTTCCGGATCCTCATAGCTGTTAGTCGTCAGATCCTTGACCCCGAGGTGCAGATGGATGCCGGTCGCCCTGCCGGTTTTGCCCGTGTAGCCGATGAGCGTACCGCGCTTGACGCCCTGACCGTTTTTCACCTTAATGCTGTCAAGATGATAGTGCAGCATCTTTTTGTTGATCCTCGGATATTTTATCCAAACGTAGTTGGCTCCATCGGAGGCCTTGCCGCAGGAGATAACGCTGCCGTTTTCAATGGCATACTGGGCAAGCTTTTTGCCGTCGGTGCCGTAATCCGTACCGTAATGGAAAGAGGAAGTGCTGCCGGCTGACGTGTTGATGACCTTCCTCTTGCCGTACGGAGACGTGATATAGTGTTTTGCACCCTTAAAAATAAGGTTGCTGATTTTACTCATTTTTCTTTCCCCTTTTTCCGAAATTTCTAACCGTTTTAACTATTTCGCGGAAGAGCTCAAAGCGCTCCGCCGCCGTATCGCCGCCGGACGCCGCATAATCGGCGAGCTTCAGCGAAAGCAGAAGCATACCAACCTCGGCTTCGATATCAATCATTGAAGTTCCCGTCCGTGATCGTATAAGTCCCGAGCGGATAGGCGAGGGTCTGTATGGGTATGTCGTCGCCCGAATAATACGCCGCCGCGCCCATCGGTACAGACATCTCGACCGGCCTGGCGCAGTCACTCGGCTGGATGTACAGCAGGACGGAGAACGCCTCCACGCTGACCGTATTCGCCGCCGAGGCGTTAAAGGCGAGCGTAAAGCGCACGTCCTCTGCACAGTAGCTGTCGCTCGAGGAATTCCAACAGGCGTAGTGAGCCTGGATAATGCTCGAAACGGGAATGACGTGCGTGCCTGCGCCGAGAGTCAGCCTATGGGCAAAGCGGCCCGAATCCGCAATATCAGCCTCGTCAAGCTCCGGCGACATCACCTGATACAGCAACGGCGCCACGGTCACGGTGCACTCCGACGTTACGTGCAGGGTAACGCTGCCGTCGGCGCGGATCAGACAGGGAAAATTCGGGCTGAGTGAATAGGCCGAGACAGCCATTTTCTGAGCCTCAGCCGACGCGGCTACCGTATAGGTGTCGCCCTGGGATGAGCTCCAGGAATAGTATTTTGCAAAGGGAGCGGGCGGCTCTCTGCGTGATCTTCTGCATTCCTTTGCCATAGTGTAGACCGCTCTGCCGATGAACTCGGTGAACATACCGATGTTCTCGTCGCTTGACGTGCCGCCGTATACGGAGTTGTTCCAGACAAGCTCGCACGCGCTTATGCCGTAAGCGTCAGCCGCATAATTGGTGAGCGTCGGGTTTACCGAGGACATGAGCACTGCCATGTCCCTGTTGGCGCCCTCGCCGTTCTCTGAGATAAAGCGGTTTATCATATCAGCAAGCTCGCAGACGCAGCCCCGGCTGAATCTCGGGTAGAATACTGTACAGCCCGCCGCGTTGATAACGTTTGTATGTATATCGATCGCGGCGCAGAGCCTGTCGGAGTCCAGCTCATCCAGCAGGCTGATAATACTGCCGGTCTCCGCCTGATCCGCCGCCTCGGCGCCCTTTGAGCTGTTGGGACAGGCTGACCAGTTGAAAGGAAAGTTGCACCCGATATTGACGTTCGCCGAGTTCACCGTCCTCTGATGCATAAGCCCGTAAGGATTGACGACAGGCACGACAGCGAGCTTTATCTTGCTCCTGATATAATTGAGCTGGGGATCGCTGTCCGCCCGTGTGCACAGGTCTTCAAGAAAGCTGCACAGCGCGAAAAATGCTATCCTTTCGCTTCCGTGTACGGTAGATGTTATGAGCAGAGTTTTGTCATAGCTCTCCGGCTCAAAGCTGTAAAGATATATGGGATATTCGCCGGAAGCATCCGTGCCTATAACGCGGCGTGTTACGTATTCCGGATGGTTCTCAACAAGGTCGTCGAGCTTATAAGCGAAAAAATCGTCGTATTCCGAGCCGTTTGAAACACTCGGCAGAGCCGCCGCCCCGGTGAACTCAGGGGCTTCGTAATCCTCGTTGGGGAAAATATTCTTGCCTGCATCGGCGCGCAGGCTGACGTCGTTCTCGTTCGTAACGTTGGCGATGAAGGTGTTTATCCTGTTTTCAAGCCTTTCGGCGAAGCGGTCTGCATAGTCTTCAAAATCCCTTATCGCGTTGCGGACAAGGCTTTCGTCCTCCGCGATCCATTCGCCGGAATCGGTGCCCTCGTCAATGCGGTGCGCAACGGAGTTGGTGGCTATCACGGTTCCGTTATCGTCGACGCCGAAAACGCCGATACTCAGTATACCTTCCTTTTCCGTGCACGCAGGAGGTATACGGCAGGCGCCGTCCGTAATGTCGGCGCGGTAGCTGTCGCATCCTCCGCAGGAGAATACTGCCGTCTTTGTAAAGCCGTCCCACTCGCTGTCAAAGGTAAATTCGCAGCGGTCATAATTCACGCTTCCGGAAGTGCTCTTATCCTCATCGGTAATTTCAAGAAGGGTGCCCGTGACGTTGAGTTCGATCATATTCATGCGCTTTTGCCTTCCTTTCTGTCCTCATAGTAGTGGCTGAGCTTGTGCGCTATGGTCAGCACCTCGCAGCGCTGGTCGTAGAGTACGGTTAGCTTCCTTTTGATATTGTACGTTTTAAGATAATTGTTGTTGCGGTAAGCTTCGCTGAGCTGGCCGCGGTATTTTGCTATTGTCCTGTCGATATTTGCCGCGGCGTCGAAATATTCTTTGCCGAGCTCGCTCAGGCTTTTTTCCATTTATAATCACCCTTCCCTTCGGTAAGCTTAATTCTTATTTCCGCTCCGAAAACGGCGGAGCAGGCGAGAAGCGCCGGTATCGTCGGCATCTTTTTCCCTTTTTCTATGACTTCAAGCTCTTTTCGGCTGATGCCGACGGCGGTGCAGAACTGTTCTTCGCCGACCGCATTGGAGAGCCTGATGTCCCTTATGATCTCGCACATACTGCCGCCGAACGGCTCGCCGGCGCAGCGGATCCGTTTCAACAGAGCATAGTTTATCGGGACGATGGACGGGTCAAGTATGTTGCGGCTGTACATTATGACCGGCGTCATGTAGTCCCTGACCGTATTCTCAGCTCTCGCTATCGTCTGATACACGTTGGGCTGGGATACGCCGTGTTCCCTTGCGATCTGCGCCGTGTTCTTGCGGCTGAACCAGCGCTCCTTCAAAAAGAGGCGCTGGGTATCTGAGAGCCTGTTTTCAATGATATAGCCGACAAGCCCGGCCGCCGTCACGTTGCGCAGCCTCTGCGTGAAGTCGTCTATGTCCTCGAGCTCCTCCTCCTCGCTCAATCCGCTGAGCCTCATACAGCGCAGGGCTGTTCTGGCTTCATCGAGCGATATCATGGTTTCCTGTGGATCATTCATCGGTATTTCCTCCCCTGATTAATAGCACATCTATTATTATAGGAACAAATGTTCGTATTGTCAAGAGAATAAGCAAAAAAATAAAATATTTTAAATAATACTTGACAAATTCAATAGTATAGCTCATAATATTGATGACTCATTTTTCATTTAATAGGTGATATCATGAATATTATTAAAAGTCTGAGGCTCAAAAAAGGCCTGACCCAGTCTGAGCTTGCGTCGGTTTGCGGAGTGCATCAGACCGCTGTCAGCCAGTGGGAAAAGGGCAGGACACTCCCGGATAAACAGACGCTGCTGAAGCTGTCGGAGGCCTTCGGCGTTACGGTGGATGCGCTGATGGGAGTCGGCGGCTCAGCGGAGAGGAAGAATCTTATCCCTGTGCTTGGCTTCGTGCGCGCCGGCACTCCGGTTGAGGCGGTGGAGGATATCATCGGCTATGAGGAGATATCCGATGAGCTCGAGGCGTCGGGCGAACACTTTGCCCTTAAGGTCAGGGGAGACAGCATGATGCCCGAGATATGCCCGGATGATATTGCGATAGTCAGGAAGCAGGATTATATAGAAAGCGGAGAGATCGGAGTTGTGCTTGTAAACAACCTTGACGCCACGATAAAAAAGGTGATAATAAAGGGCGACAGTCTGACTCTCGTTCCATTTAATAACGCCTATGACCCGATGATCTTCAACTCCGCCGAGATAGCCTCTCTGCCGGTGAGGATAATCGGCAAGGTGGTCGAGCTTCGCCGAAAATTCATATGACGGATCAATATGGCCGTGGACGTTAATCATTTGATCAATGGTTCTTGACAATAATAATATATAACAAAAAGCCCGGCTCTGACGGAAAACCGAAAGAGTCGGGCATTGTTGCTTATTTAATTTTGTACTTAACCGGGCGGATAGCTCTATACTACTCCGAGTGCGTTGCCCAGCAGTCCGTATGACAGCGCACCGACTATCAGCCCCGCGATCAGCACCCCGAGGGCTATTATCGGCAGAGCATTCCTCAAGCGGATGTCCGTGATCACTGCGACAAGCGCTCCCGTCCAGCCGCCGGTTCCGGGAAGGGGGATCGCAACGAGCAGCAGCAGACCCAACGAACGGTATTTTTCAATAGTTTTTCTGTGCTTCTCCGCCTTTTTTTCAAGTTTGTCCACGACCTTGCCGAGCTTTTTTGAGCGGCGCATCGCGTTGAAAATCTTCCTGAGAAAAAGAAGGATGAACGGGATTGGGAGCATATTGCCTATGTAGCAGATGATAAAAGCTTTTAAAGGCTCCATTTTCAGCAGCGTGGCGGCTATGAGTCCGCCCCTCAGCTCCAGAACAGGCAACAGAGATACGATGAAAACCGTCAGTTCATTAGGTATTTTATTCTGAAAAAATTCAACGAGTGACTGAATTAAGGACTCCATTTTTACTCTCCGTGATTATATTATTGCTTTTGAGGTATTCATAAGCCCGGCGAAGAATGTTTCTGTCGTTTTCAAATCGGAGTCTCGCCATTGCCTTATCGTAGCCGAGCCAAACGTAGTCCTCGATCTCTTCCTTCTGGATAACAGTCTGCGTATCAGACGTGCCTGCAAGAAAAATGTTGACGTTTTTTTCGACCTTGCCCTGAATAGTATACTGGCTCCTCGTCACAAAATCCGGCCTTATATTGATATGTATACCGGTCTCCTCAAGAACCTCGCGGTAGGCGGTCTGGTGATCGGTCTCGCCGTTTTCCACGTGCCCCTTTGGGAAGCCCCAGTGGGAGCTGCGGCGGTTCTTGATCAGCAGAAAGCGTATCATGCCGCCTATCTGGCGGTAGACGACCGCTCCGCATGATCGCTCATACAGGCAGACGAGAGTATGCTCCTTGTCCTTTAGTGCAAAATCAGTGGCGTTGATAACGTCGATATTAATAAACCTTGTGCTCTTCGGTGCGACAACCCATTCAATATCATTGGTATCCGCATAACGTATAATGGCAATGACCCTGCCGTCAAAGCTGCGAACCGGATGGCTGATTCCCATTATGTAAGCTCCGCGCACTGTGTCGAACTGCTTTGCGCCCTCCACCTTGCCGTAATTAAGCTCATAGGTGTAACCGTATTCGCTGCAATAGGAATGAATGGGATGAGTTACCTTGATACGAACATATTTACCAAGCATGTTCCTAACTCCTCCACCCCGCGGCGTGCACGGGGATACGCGGTATTTCTTACAGAAATATTATCCGCAAACTTATTACAAAGAGTATTATACATTTATTCCGGAAAAAATACAATAGCAAATTTAGATTTTAGCGGGCTTATGCCGCAATACCGGCGGAGTTTTTTGCCTGATAATAAAAAATGCGCTGTTGTTAATAAAAATCGGTACCTATGATATTTTTTCAAAATCGGAAACGCCGTGCTTGCAGACAGGGCAGACAAAATCGGGCGGAAGCTCACCCTCGTGAACGTAGCCGCAGATACGGCATCTGTATACGGGCTTGCCGCTTGAGACCGGCTTTGCGGGCTTCGGCTTGATATTCTTCTGATAATAGTCGTATGTCAGGGAGTTTGCGTCCGAGGTAAGAGCACCGTCGGTGACATTCGCGATGAACATGGTGTGCGTCCCGAGGTCGACGGCGGAAAAGACGGTCGCGCTCAGAAAAGCCGTAGTGCTCTGCGGCAGATAGATTATTCCGTTTTCACTTCTTGCAACATTGGAATAATCCGCAAGCTTGTCGGCATTTGCTCCGCTCTGAAATCCGAAACGCTCAAAAACAGCGAAGTCGGCGGATTCTGACAGCATGGAGATATTGAACTTGCCGGAATCCACGATCATATCGTGAGTTTTATTCTGCTTGTTTACAGTCACGCTTATCCTGTTGGGGGCAGAGGTGACCTGAATGGCTGTGTTGATGATGCAGGCGTTGTCGGCGCCGTTCACCCTTGCCGACAGGACGTAAAGACCGTAGCCTATTTTATACATTGCCTTGTTATCCATAATGAACCTCCTTTGGCATTTTTTATATTATAGCATAAAACCGTGCAAAAAGACAGTTGAAAAGAAAAATGATTTATATTATACTTTTTAAAAAGCATACGATGATGATTATCGGAGGAAAAAGCAATGGAAGATTTCAGACTTAGGCAGGTACATCTTGATTTTCATACCTCTCCGGACGTTCCGTCGGTAGGGGATAAGTTCGATAAAGCTGAATGGCAGAAGGCTCTTAAGGAGGGTCATGTTGACTCAATAACGGTTTTTTCAAAGTGTCACCACGGCTATTCCTATCACCCGTCCGAGGTCAATGAGATGCACCCCAAGCTGAGCTTTGACCTCCTCGGCGCCCAGCTTGAAGCCTGCCGGGAAATAGGAGTGAGGGCGCCGGTATATATTTCGGCAGGATATGACGAGAAGGACGCCCTCGAGCATCCCGAATGGCTGCAGAGAACGAGGGACGATCAGAACCTGAACGGTACGTTCATGATCCCGTGCTTCCATCTGCTGTGCCTCAACACACCGTACCTTGATAAGCTCATCGC
>JAFSXA010000068.1 GCA_017450135.1 Clostridia bacterium
AAGGTCACCTTTGAAAATTCTCCTGCATTCACCTTGCATGATCTTTTTCCGTCATATTTTGCAAAAATGCTCGTCAATACACAAAGTATTAACTGCGCTTTTTGCTTCATCTGACGAAAAAATCTCAATGCAATCTGAACGAGTCGAATCTTCAGAGGTTCCCCAAAATGCTCGTCAATACACAAAGTATTAACTGCGCTTTTTGCTTCATCTGACGAAAAAATCTCAATGCAATCCGAACGCGTCGAATATTCAGAGGTTCCATTGTATTATTCCCGTTTTTGCCGGCTATATCCGCAAGGAGGTTGAAAGGGGAATTTAAGGCTTTTAGCTGAAATGAAAGAGAGAAGGCACAGAGCCTTCCCCATATAATAAAAAACTCAGGGTGAAAAAGAAATCCTTGCACCCCGGATCATATTTTGTAAGAAAGGGCCGAAGCAGTTTATCACCGCTTCGGCCCCGTTAAGCTTTATTTTTCAAATGTAAAGCCGCATTTACGGCACTGATAGGTGGTTTTCTTTTTTCCCAATGCACCAGCAGCAATACCGACCGGACCTGCAATTATCGCACCTGCAACAGCCTTGCCGGCGCTGAATCCGCCGCGTCTTTCACTGACCGGAACAAGAGAGTAAAGAGCTCTGCATTTAGGACAACTGTTTGTATCCGCTGCCATAACTATACCTCTTTTCAGTTGAGAATATCAAACAGCTTGGCGTTTTTCTCTTCCTCAGTTATTATGCCCATCTGTACCTGCTGCTCAAGCTTTCTGATCGTTTCAAAATTGTCCAACTTCTTGCGGGCAAGCGCAAGCTTTGCGTCGCAGTCAGCCTGATCCATGATGCCCATAGCAACGGCTTTCTCAAGCTTGTCTTTTTCCTGCTGAAACTCTTCTTCCGCTTTCTGTTTTTCTCTGAGAACGTTCTGCTCCTTGATTCTCTTTTCAAGCTCGATTATCTGAGCTTGGAGATCGTTCTTTCTTGCTATTTTGGGGTCAATGAGCTTTAAAACATCCGAAACGTCTATTGCGGGCATATCATTGTTTTTGAGCACGTATTCAACATATCTTTTGCCTATCATGGCATAAGATGAGTCAAGCTCCTTTTCAATTACGTTAACTTCCGCTTTGAGTCCTGCAAGCTCACTTTGCTCTTTCGCAGATGTTGCGACTGAGGAACCTACACTGACTGCAGCGGATGATGCCGCTGAACCTACTGATGAACCTACTGATTTAACTTTGTCAAACAATCCCATTTTTATACCTCCATTTTTTGAAACCGAAGCTTTTTCGATTTTTTATTGTGATTTTACAATACTACCTTAAAATTGATAAGTCAAATGACATTTTCATTATTAAAAATATAAGCGATTTATTTAAAATTATGCAGGCTGCATATGACTTTATAAATATAAAGAATATAATAGAGTAGCAGCGGACGTCAATGTTTCCGTTCAAGGACAATATCATTTGAAATAGTCACGGTCAAATGATAGAATAAACTGAATTTTTGTAATAATGAGGGTTGATTTTGTGAAGACTGGATCGTTTGAAGGGTTAAATGAAATTTATAAAGAACTGGCGGATGAAATCGGTTTTGAAAATACGCAAAGAGTTTATAAAATATTTAAAGGGACGCAGGTTTCTTTTCCGATAAATCTGTATTCATCAGATTATATTCACAATAGAATTGCAATGGAATTCAACGGACAGAATATAAAGCAGCTTGCTAAAAAATACGGTTATTCCGAACGGACTATAAGAAGGATTATAAATAAAAACGAATAAAAATCCTACGGGCCGCCATATTCAGTGAAGAGATGAAATCTTCAAGAAACGGCAGCCCGTATGTTTTTAGGTACACATGAAGTTATTCAGCGGTTTATAGTCGGAATGTCAAGATCATATAGATTTTCGTTTATTTCGGCGACGCTCAGTTTGTTCTGAATGCCCTTGATTATTACGGAGTCCCTCTGGTTCTTTGGATAAAGCGGTGCAAATCCTCCGATTTTCAGCATTTGCTGAGCAGCTCCAAGCGTTAATTCCATAGCGACGCAAATGCTTATCAGCGAGTCCCTCGAGGGCTTTCTTCTTCCGTCAAAAATCTGATAGCACTGCACTTCGCTCAGCTCTGTTTTTTTGATGATTTTTGACTTGACGAGGCCGCTTTTATTTAGTATATTATTCAAGTAAATATGCAATTCTTCGTTTACCATGTACTGCGAGTTTGCGTTAAAATAATCGTCAAGATTATCCGAATTCATAAGCTCGTCCATAAGCTCTGCGGTGCTTTTTACCTTCATTAACTTTTTCCTCCGAGGTGATTGTATGGAATTGGATTTCAATGATATTGTGGCAGAACAATTTGCTTTTGTCAAGGCTCTTGTACACAAAACCAATAAAAACATTATTGTTGTCCGACATATATTATCAGGCGAAAAATATGTTAGGATAGATACTGCGCAAAGCGTTGAAATATATGACGTGCTGAAAAAAATATCCTGCCCTAATCTGCCGGTTGTTTACGGGGTGTTTAACAGTCCGGACGGCTATTCGGTGATCGAGGAATATATAGACGGTCTGACTGTAGCACAAATGATCAACGAAGCACTATATGATGAGGCAGGAGTAAAGGCTGTTGTAAAAGGCGTCTGTAATGCTTTGAACGTACTTCATTCTATGGGGATTATTTACCGTGATATTAAACCGGAAAACATCATGGTTGATAAAAGCGGAACCGTAAAGCTGATCGATTTTGACGCCGCGAGATTTTTCAAATCATATAAAACACAGGACACACAGTTTATAGGAACAACCGGTTTTGCGGCTCCGGAACAGTACGGTATAAATCAAAGCGATGAAAGAACAGATATTTTTGCCGTCGGCGTTTTGATGAATGTAATGCTTACGGGCGAGCATCCCTCCAAGAAAATGTATAATGGCAAAATGAGCAGAATAATTGAAAAGTGTATAAATTTAGACCCCGATAAAAGGTATTCCTCTGTCAAACAATTATTTTCAAAACTGAATTAGAGGTGAGCGGATGTATTGTAACAGATGTGGAAACAAATTGCCGGATAACAGCGACTTCTGCCCTTACTGCATGAATAAGAACGTTGAAGAAACAGACGCTCCGATTTTAGAAGAAAAATCATTCGGCGGAAAAAGAACTGCGATAATTATAGCAGCGTCAGCGCTTGTTATTATTATAACGGTCACAATTGTTTTAGCTGTTCTCGCCGGAAACAGGAATACACCCGAGGATGTACCGCAAAGAGACGCCGGACTCTCCGAGACCGAAACCGTTAACATTACATCAAAAACGGAGGGTGGCGAAGATGTTGAGAAAACGCAGACCGATAAGGCTGAAGCCGGAATATCAAATGGATCAACAGCAGTGATTAAAACTACTTCTGCTCCTGAGTCTACTGTAAGAAAGACGTCGTCGCGGAAGGAACAGATAAAAAGCAAATACAAAGAGATAATCAGGCGTTACGCCGCCGAAGTTCCGGCTGATTATGCAGATGACTACAGATATTACATTTATGATATAAACGACGACGGTGTAAAAGAGCTGATTACGGAAAAATACGGCAGTTCAGAACGTGATTTCTATACATATAAAAACGGAAAAGAAGTCTTTTTGGGCAGCTTCAATTTATCCAATACCGAATTTATGATCCCCCGGGACGGCAATGGCCTGCTGATGTGTTTTGCGCATATGGATTACTGCTCTGTCTCGAGACTTACAATATCGGATAATGACGCAATTAAAGAAACCTACATTGATTCTGCCGATAACGTTCAGGATTATTATAAGGAGTTTGCAATGTATGCCGTAAGAACTCTTGAAGGTCATTATTACTATGATTATTCGGCATTAAATTCACTTTAAAAATTCAGGGTGCAAACACGTCGTTGCACCCTGAATTTTTTATTTTCTTAAATGAAGTCCGGATAGAATTCATCTATGTATTTTTCGATATCCTTCCTTGTTCCCTTGTAGGGCCCCGGTATTTCCATCTTGTTGGAGACTGTCGCCGTCGCGTAGAGCAGGGCGTCGTCGATGCTGCGGGTGAGCCTTTCCGTCATATAGGCGGCAAAGGTTGTGTCGCCTCTGCCGGTGCGTCCGCTGAGATTTCTTGCTCTTATCGGTACGGCGCTGAATTTGTTGCCGTCATAAACGATAACCTCGGTGTTGTGCGTGATGATAACCTCGCGCGCACCCCAGGAATGGAGCAGTTTTGCGGCCTCGTACCTGTCGGACAGGCCGGTGAGGATCTCCGCCTCCGCCGCATCTGTTTTCAGATAAGTGATGTAGGGGAGGATATTCTTTTTGTCCGCCCAGTCCTCAAAGTACATTGTGTGGTCGTCCGTATTGACGTGGCGCAGAAGCGCCTGAACGTCGACTGCGACAGCGCCTCTCTTTGACGCCTCAAGTATCATTTCGCCGGAAAAATCGCCGTAAACAAGCCCGGCGAAGTGATAGATATCCGCGTCGATCTCCGCCGGAATATCGTCTATGGTGAAGGGTGTGCCGACGCTTAAACACATACATTTCCTGCGTTCCTTGTCGGCTGTGAAGTACCGGTTGTCCATGGTGCACGAGGACTCCGACATAATGCAGTAAACATCCTCCTCCGGGATGGTGAAATATCCGAGCCTCTCGCTGTCCACCGGATTGATTTTGGTTACGGCGGCGACCTTGTGCCCGAGGGCGTATGCGGAGGCTGAGGAATAGATCACGGCTCCGCCTATGGCGTTTGTCTCATGTCCGAGATAATCCGTGTCGTGATCCATCGTGATATGGCCGATTATTATTGATTCGTAATGTTTCATAGATCCTGTCCCTGCTCTTATTTATATTGGTATGCTCTTACATAGTCTACAACAAAATCCGCTTCCCGGAGTACGGAGGCGTCCCTCGGCGTGCCGTTTTCGCCGCTGAGTTCAACGGAGAGTATCAGGAATTCATCAACCTGCGAGGGCGTGTCGAAGTCGGTGCGGTACCATTCTTTGCCGTTGAGATAGAATATGTATTCGTCACTGTTCCATTCCACGCCGTAGGTGTTGTATTCGTTGTACGGATCTCCGGGGACTCGCAGCTTCTTGGCTCTCAACTGCCTGTGGTTCTCATTGTAGCCGCGGGTATGTATGTTTGCGGATACGACGTTGTTTCTCGGCCTGTCGTAATACATACTCTCAAACACGTCTATCTCTGAGCCGTTGACGCCCGATTCCGCATTGTCGTCCGCGGCGCCCTCGTCCCACATCCAGAATGCGCTCCAGAGCCCGTCGGAGGAGGGGAGCTTGCATCTGACCTCAAAGTAGCCGTACTTCTGTCTGTAAGAGCCGTTTGTCTCGAGCCCCTCCGTATACCAGCCGGCAGGGTCGCCCGGTTCCGCGCCCTTTTCAAGGTACTTTGCTTTGATATGCAGATTTCCGTCATATACCTCGGTGAGCTTCGGGTTCCAGTAGCTGCCCTTTCGAGCGATCGTTGCGCCCATGCCGAAATGGTGCGGACGCCATACGCCGCTGAGCTGTGTGCCGTCGAATTCGTCCTCAAAGACAAGCTCGAATTTTGACATATCTATTTCATTGACTCCGGTGTGATACGGCCAGAGATCGACGGATGCACCGAGAGCGATGATTCCGCTGAGTATGACCGCAAAAAAACGTTTGATTGCAGAGAACATATTGTCCGCCCCTTTAACAAAAGCTGCTAATCAAATTAGCAGCTTTTGTGTCAAATGTTATTTATCAACCTTGTGCGTAAGCGCCGACCTGAAGCATGAAATCGCCGATCTGAGCGCCGAACTCGGGAGCGCCGTCCATTATGAGCTTGCCCGCCTTGGTGGACTCGAGCATATCGTCCGTGGAAAGGAGAATGCCGAGTGCGCTTTTCAGCGAGTCAAATCTCATGGTGAAGAAGGGCATCGCCCTTGTGTAAACGCCGCGGCCGGCCCTTGTCTTGCCTGCCTTAACGCGCAGGAAAGCGGAAACCTCCGGATGACCGTCGACCGCCCAGGCGTAAACTCTGTCGGGGCTCTTCATTGCCCAGTCGTGAACAGCCTCGTGGCCGTTCTTGTTGAGCTGGCTTATGCCGGAGGAGAGGAGATAGAAGAAGCATTTTACCATGAGCTGCTGTGTCTCTTCATCCTCGGGAGCCTCTTTTGCGTTGAGCAGCGACGACATTTTGAGCAGCACTGCCATGAATGAGGCAAAGTCAACCGGCTTTTTGAGCACGCCCTTCATCTTGGGCAGGGTCGCGGGAGCGATCTTACCTTTGAAGAAATCATTCATCGCGTCGACCGATTTGAACTCAAGCTCAATGTGCGCGTTTGTAGCGACCTTGTCGGCGCAGACCTTCCACTCACCGCTGTTTACGGTAAAGTGGGTGGCGTATTTTCCTGCGGGCGCCTCGGGATCGAGAGCGCTGACCTGATAGATGCAATGGGTTTTTTCGAATTTTTTCGCAAGACCCGGAACATCGGTGGCAATGACCTTGAGAAGGGGGAGCGCCGCGTTAAGGAAGATTTTATTTGTCAGTATAGCTTCGGTTGCCATAGTAATAAACCCTCCTTTTAATTATACGTCGTCATCCCAGTTGTCGTCTTCTTCAAAGTCCTTATTCATGACTTCACGAACAGCTTCGATAATTCCGTTTGAGTCTATGCCGAGGATCGACATGATGTCCTCGTGCAGACCGATGGGGGCAAATTTATCGGGAATACCGAGACGCTTGAAGGCACAGCCCTTGCCGGTTTCAGCCATTACCTCGGCAACAGCAGAGCCGAGGCCGCCGATGATGTTGTGATCCTCAACCGTGATGATACGGCGGGTATCCTGAATGGCTTTTTCAACAGCCTCTCTGTCGAGCGGCTTGATGGTGTGCATATCAAGAACTCTTACCTTGAGTCCGTCTGCATTGTCAAGGAACTTGGCAGCCTCATACGCCTGGAAGACGCAGGAGCCGCAGGCGATTACCGTGATATCGGTGCCGGGGCAAACCTCGACCGCCTTGCCGACCTCAAACTTGTAATCGTTTATCCTTTCATAATTCTTGCCGTAGAGAACACGGTCGAAGCCGCGGTTGATCCTGATGTAGTACGGGCCGAAGTTCTCATATGCCGCCTTGACCGCCTCTGCCGTCTCAACGCCGTCTGCGGGGCAGATGAGCGTGATGTTGGGCAATGAGCGGACGACGGCAAGGTCACAGATGGCATGGTGAGTTGAACCTGCCTGACCGAAGGATGTGCCCGAATGAGTTGCGATGACCTTCGCGTTGACATTCTGATAGCAGATGTCGGTGTGGAGCTGGTCTGCGGAACGCAGAGAAGCAAAGGTCGAGAAGGTCGAAAGGAAGGGAACAAGGCCCGCCTTCGCCATACCTGCCGCGATACCGAACATATTCTGCTCGGCAATACCGACGTTAAAGAAACGGTCCGGGAATTCCTTTCCGAATACACCGATCTTGGTCGAACCGGCAAGGTCCGCCGAAAGACCGACTATCTCTTTGTGCTCACGACCGAGATCTACGAGAGTCTGACCGTATATTTCAGCAGTTGAAAGCTCAGTGGATTCAAGCGCTGTGTATGTAAGTCCGCCTGCCATATTATTTGCCCTCCTTTTCCGCGCGAGCTACACGCTTCTTATAGTGTGCCTCAAGGCTCTTCTTGGCCTGTTCGTATTTTGCCTCGTCAAGGGCACCGTAATGCCAGTGATAATCGTCCTCCATGAAGTCGATGCCCTCGCCCTTCTTGGTGTTGGCGATGATCATTACCGGAGCGTCAGGCTCGCCGAGAGCGTAGTCGATGGCTTCGGAGAGCTCGTTGAGGTTGTTGCCGTCGATGTCGAATACGTGGAATCCGAATGCGCGCCACTTGTCCGCGAAGGGCTCAAGGGGCATAACGTCCTCGGTGCGTCCGTCTATCATGCACCTGTTGCGGTCAACAAAGGATATGACGTTGGTCGCCTTGAAGCCGGTTATTGCCATTGCGGCCTCCCAGTTGGAGCCCTCGTCGCATTCGCCGTCGCCGAGGATGCAGTAGGTCTTGTAGCTCTTGCCGAGAACCCTTGCCGCAAGGGCGGTTCCGAGAGCGATCGAAAGTCCGTGGCCGAGAGAGCCTGTAGAGGCGTCAACACCAACCACCTTGTTCGCATCAAGATGGATTCCCATCTTGGAGTTGGTGAGGTTGAAGGTCTTGAGCTGCTCTGGATCGTTGAAGCCCTTGTCAACGAGGACGGGGGCGTAGGCGATGCCGGCGTGGCCCTTTGAAAGGATGAAGCGGTCTCTGTCCTCCCAGTTGGGATCCTCAACCTTGATGTTGAGGTACTTGTGATAGAGAATGGTCAGCATATCCATGACGCTCATGCCGCCGCCGATATGGCCGCTGCCTGCCCAGTTGGTGGTCTCGAGGCAGAGACTGCGCAGCTCATAAGCCTTCTTTTCAAGAGCCAACCATTCTTTTTTGGTTAATGCCATAATATTTCCTCCTGTTTATATTATTTAAACCTTTACCGTTTAAAATGCTTCCGGATGATTCTGCTTAACAACCTTGAACGCCTCGTCCGCGACCTCGCAGGTGTGATTGATGTCTGCGTCTGAAAGGGCGTAGTTGATAAAGTGGTTGTGATGTCCGGCGAAGAAGATGCCGCGCTTTACACATTCGGCTATCCACTCCTGATGAAGCATCATGGTGTTGTCGTTGGCTATTCTCAGATAGAACAGCGACGGCTCACCGGAGACGACAAGGTCAAATCCGTTGTTCTTGGCGGCTTCCTTGAGTCCGCTTGTGACTTTTTTACCCTTTTCGATCAGGATGGAGGGCAGGTTCAGCTCGCGCATCTTGGTGATGTTGGCGATACCTGCCGCAAAGGGAATGGCGCTCATCCAGTAGGAACCCGTGTAGGACATTCCCGCAACGGCGTCCTTAAGGAAATCCTTACCGCACAGGCAGGATACGTTCCAGCCGTTTGCTATTGCCTTGCAGAAGCAGATGAGGTCTGCCTCGAAGCCGTAGTAATGGTCGGAGCCGGCAAGGTCAAGACGGAAGCCGGCGCGGACGTCGTCAACTATCAGGACGATGCCCTTCTCGGTGCAGAGGTTGCGAACCTTCTGCCAGTAGCCATCTGCGGGAAGCTGATTGTCAAAGTAGTTGCCGTGGAGATAGGGCGTTGAGATGAACGCGGCGATCTCGCCTTCGTTTTCGGCAACGAGCTTTTCAAGTGCGTCAAAGTCGTTCCAGTCGACGTAGAGGTTGTTTGCAACGTCCTCGGGAAGGATGCCGGGATAGTCGATCTTCTGAACGACGGCGGAAACACCGTGATAGAAGCCGTTTACGAAGATGATCTTTTTCTTGTGTGTCGCGTTGCGCGCCGCCATGATGGCAAGGGTTGTGACGTCGTTGCCGTTTTTGGCAAAGAACGCCCAGTCCGCAATGTTGACAGTGTCGACCATCAGCTCTGCAAGCTCTACCATCTTGTAGGAGGGAGAGGTCGTGCAGTTGCAGATCTTAGCCTGCTCAATGGCGGCCTTGTCGACGTCGGGATCGTTGTAACCGAGGATGTTGGGGCCGTAAGCGCACATATAGTCAATGAACTTGTTGCCGTCAACGTCCCAGAAATAGGAGCCCTTTGCCTTCTCGGCAAAGAAAGGCCATGAGCTTACGGGGATGAAGTTACCCTCGGCAGGGCCCAGATGGCCGTAAACACCGGAGGGGATAACCTTTGTGGCACGAGCAAAATACTCGTGGCTTTTATCATAGCTGTTTATTTTAATGTTTGCCATTGTATATGCCTCCTTTAAGCAAGATAAAGAGCGACTCTGTCAAGGATACGGTTGACGTTGTCGATCATATTGATCATGCCGTGCATTGTGATCGTGCCTTCGCCGATCTGCGCCATGGCGCTGACCTTTCCGTTGAAGAGGTCGTTGGCAAGCTGCATGCTGCCGAATTCCATGATGGAGCGGGGATCCGCGGGAGCCTGCTTGATGGTGACGAGGTGGCCGTTCTTGGCGCGGATGGTCGATTTCGGGCCGCCCTTGATCGACATCATGATGTCGCCGTCAATGATATGGCTCGCGGAGAATTTGCCGATCTCATCATGGTTGCCTATCTGAGCCAGGGCAACTGTGATGGTGTAGAAAAGGAGCGTTGTGCTGATGTTGAAGAACTCGGGATCCTTGAGATCCTCCTCGCTGGGGCGGAGATAAGAAGTAAGGATGTCCGTAAGCTTTACAAAAACGTCAAGCAGGAACTTGATGTGTATAAAGCCCTTCGAGGGGATGGGTGTGACGGTTCCGTCGATCATTCCGTTGAATTTCTCGCAGGAAGCAAACGGGATCTTGATGTCACAGTCCTTAACACCCTGATCCATGCGGCATTTGCCGTTCTTGAATGTGAGCGTTGCGCTCGGACCGTCCTTGACTTCGAAAGCGACCGAAATGGGCTTTCTGTCGGCGACCAGTGCGCTTGCCTTAGGGTCGAGCTCGCACAGATTTTCAAGTGTGCCGAGTATGGCATACATGTTAATGTACGCAAGTGTTTTAGCGTCTGTCAAAGTGGATTCCTCCTTAATGCTTGAAATCAAGCAATTTTTCCTGTATATTGTATCAAATTATGCCATAAAAGTCAAACAAAAATAAGCCATATTTGTATCAAAAAGCCAAAAATTAATTAAAAGTTCATAATATCCGGTTATTGATGTTTAAGAATAAAGCGCTTTTGGCGGATAAAAGGGGTCAAAAACTCCGAAAAAAGAAATTACAAATTGGGTAAGGGCGTGGTCCTTCAAATAATTTAAGGTGCAGAAAACTATCATCTCTGCACCTAAGTATTTGTGATTATGGGAACCTCTGAACACTCGACGCGTTCAGATTGCATTAGAGATTTTTTCGTTAGA
Organism: Clostridia bacterium; assembly: GCA_017450135.1. Taxonomy (GTDB): domain Bacteria; phylum Bacillota; class Clostridia; order Oscillospirales; family Acutalibacteraceae; genus CAG-488. Next base: position 10,901 of record JAFSXA010000068.1, read on the forward strand.
TAAAGCAAAAAGCGCAGTTAATACTTTGTGTATTGACGAGCATTTTTGCGTGATATTACGGAAAAAGATCATGCAAGATGAATGCATGAGAGTTTTCAGAGGTGACCTGAGTTGTTCTTCGTCGAATGCGGCAGCCATAAAAAGGGGAAAAGTACGGTGCGTGCAACACCGTACTTTTCAAGGGAAAGAGAAAATAAAAATGAAAATAGAGAAATTAATCTCCGACAAACAGTCTACAGTACCCGATTGGTGAAAACATGGAAAATATATGAATAAATTGTTAACAAAACGCGCCTGATCGACAATAGAACTTAAATTTCAACGCTTTTAATATATATTCGGGATATTTCTAAGTTTACTTGACTATCTGCGCGGATATGTGATATTATTAAAACAATATTTATGTTCCCGGGAAAACTGCCAAAGGGCGGATTTTTTCTCCGGAAAACATCGGGAGGTTTTTTGATGGATTTTAAAACCGGCGGTTTTATGTACATCCTCGGCGGGCTCGTCGTGCTGTTCGTAACCGCGCAGTCACTGTTTTTCATGCTAAAGGCGTGGAAACACGGAAAGAAGATAGGTATGCAAAAATCGGACCTGGTAAACGCCGTGACCTCGAGTGCGCTCTTCACCATCGCTCCGGCGATAGCGATACTCGCTACGGTCGTCACGCTCGCCGGTACGCTCGGACTGGTACTGCCTTGGATAAGGCTCACCGTCATAGGCAACCTGATGTATGAGGTCACCGCCGCTCAGGCTGCCCTTGACTCGTTCAATATGAATTTCGGCGTCGATGTTCAGGATCCGAAGATTTTTGCCGCGATAGCGTGGGTCATGACGGTGGGCAGCATCTTCCCGCTCGTCCTGCTGCCCTTTTTCCTTAAAAAGATACAGCAGAAGATCGGTCAGGCGGCGAGCAAGGCGTCGGACTCGAGGCTTCCGGACATCATCTCTGCAGCCACGTTTATAGGCCTTATCTCAGCCTTTGTGGGCAATGCTCTTGCAGGAAAGGGCACGTATAATAAAGCCACGAACACTCTGACCCCCGGCGCCGGAATCGCGTCGGTATCGGTGCTCATCATATCGATCGTTACCATGATCGTTCTTCAGAAGATAAGCAATCATTTTAAGCTTACAAGGTTTGATCCCTTTATCATGCCCATCAGTATGTTCGTGGGCATGGGCTCGGCGGTCCTGCTCAAGCACGTGCTCCCGTCCGAGATATTTGAGTTTGAATGGAGGCCTGTTGCACAATGAAAAAAGCAAAAAATGAGGCTGCAAGCAATCCTTATATAGACAGAATGCATTTTTACGGCAGGATATCCTCTGTTGCCACCGTGCTGTTCCTGCTCATGATACCGCTCTCGATCTGCATCCGCTTCAACGCGTTCCCGACCTTCACCGAGGTCTTCAAAGGGCTTATGAAGGTAATACCGATTTTCTGGACCACGGCGATACTTGAGATCATAACGTTCTCGCCGATGCTCGGCACCGGAGCGACGTATCTTAGCTTCGTCACCGGCAACATCACCAACCTCAAGCTTCCCTGCGTTCTCAACGCCAAGGAGGGGGCAAAGGTCAAAACCGGAACCGACGAGGCCGAGGTCATCTCGACCATAGCCACCGCAACGTCGTCTATTGTCACCACGGCGATAATCGCCATCGGCGTAGTCGCCCTGTCACCGTTCCTCAGGAGCCTCACCAGCGATGCGTCTCCGATCAAGCCGGCGTTCACCTACGTTATGCCCGCCCTGTTCGGCTCGCTGGGCGCAGGGTATTTCGTCAAGCACTGGAGAATATCCTTTGTCCCGATCATCGTGGCCGTCGTCATTCTTTTCTTTGCGCCTACGATAGGAACCGGCACTCTCGTCCCCGTCTGCGTCGTGGTTTCTATCCTTGCAGCTTACGGTATGTTCAAGCTCGGCTGGCTCGACAGCAGGGAGGAGAGAGCGGCCAAAAAAGCGGAAAAATCAAAAAAATAAAAAAAATACTTGATATCCGCAGAATAATGTGCTATTATATATATGTTGTACATAAGGTCAGTATTGTAGTAAGTAATCAGTGTTAAGTAAAGTCAAAGGAGTGGGGCGACCCGCTCTTTTGTTGTGTTAGGGCACGAGGGAGGAATACCATGCCGTTAAAAGAAAAGGGCGGCTCAACCGTTGCCGCCGTGTGGAAGATAGCCGAGCCCATTGCGCAGGCTCTCGGGCTGGAGCTATGGGACGTCAGGTTTGAAAAAGAGGGCGCCGACTGGTTCCTCAGAGTATTCATCGACAAGGAAGGCGGTGTTTCCATCGACGACTGCGTCGATATGAGCCACGCGCTCGACAAACCTTTGGACGATGCCGACCCCATCGACCGCAGCTACTGCCTCGAGGTCAGCTCGCCCGGGATAGAGAGAGCGCTCAAACGCGACAGCCATTTTGAGCAGTCCGTCGGGAAAAGAGTGATACTCAAGCTGATCCGTCCGCTCAACGGAGAAAGGGAGTTCAGAGGGACTCTGTCCGGCTATGACTCCGGCAATATTGAATTTACCGCCGAGGACGGTAATAAAATGATCGTAAATAAAAAAGAAACTTCATATGTTAAACTTGATGATTTCGGAGGAGAAGAATAATGGTAAACAAGGAATTGTTCGCAGCGCTCAGGATGCTTGAAAGAGAAAAGGGTATACCTCTTGACACCCTCTGCGAGGGGATACAGAAGGCGCTCATCACAGCGGTCAAGCGCGAATACAACAATAAGGACATCGTCTTCTGCGAGCTGGATCCCAAGGAGGAGACAATGCGTGTTTTCGTCAGGAAGAACGTTGTTTCCGAGGTGCTCGATCCCGACGCCGATCTGACCGTCGAGCAGGCGCAGAAGTATAAGCCGACTGCAATAGTCGGGGATATCATTGAGATCGAGCTGGAGACCAAGGACGTCAGCAGGATCACCGCCGACAAGGGTAAGCACGTCATCCGCCAGGGCATCCGCGAGGCTGAGCACGGCAGGCTCCGCGAGGAGTTCGAGAGCCACAATCAGGAGATCGTCACCGCGAGAGTTTCAAGGGTCGATCCCGAGTCGAAGGATGCGGTCGTCGAGATCGGCAAGGCGCAGGAGACTCTGTTCAGAAGCGAGCAGATTCCCAACGAGACTCTGGTTCCCGGTATGCTTATCAAGGTCTATATCGTCGGCGTGAGCGATCCCAAGGAGGGCCGCCGCGGACCGAAGGCCACTATTTCGAGGACTCATCCCGGTCTTGTCAAGCGTCTGTTTGAGTCTGAAGTTCCGGAGATCTACGACGGCACGGTCGAGATCAAGTCCATTTCCCGCGAGGCGGGCTCAAGGACCAAGATGGCGGTATACAGCGCGGACGAGAACGTTGACGCTGTCGGCGCCTGCATAGGCCCGCGCGGAGCGAGAGTCGGGAAAATAGTCGATATGCTCTACGGAGAGAAGATAGATATAGTAAAATACAGCGATAATCTTGCCGAGTTCGTAGCCGCTGCGCTCGCTCCCGCCGACGTTGTATCCGTCACAATAGAGGAGGAGAGCGAGAAGGCCTGCAAGGTTATAGTGCCCGATCTCCAGCTTTCCCTCGCCATAGGAAACAAGGGTCAGAACGCGAGGCTTGCCGCCAAGCTTACCGGCTGCAAAATAGACATAAAGCCCGAGAGCGGAAAAATAGAATCACCTATCGAGCTTTGATGGGTTCGGAGGCTGAAATATGCAACGTAAAAAGATACCTCTGAGAAAATGCACGGGCTGCGGCGAGATGAAGCCCAAAAAAGAGCTCGTGCGTATCGTCAAAACGCCGGAGGATGAGATCGTGCTGGATCTGACCGGCAGGAAAAACGGCAGAGGAGCGTATATCTGTCCCGATGCGGAGTGCCTGAAAAAGGCGAGGAAGAGCAAAAGGATAGAAAAATCTTTCGGCTGCGCCATCCCGCAGGAGGTCTACGACCTTATGGAGGAGGAGCTGAAGAACCATGAATGATCCCGTTCTCGGCTTTCTCGGGCTGTGCCGCCGCGCCGGCAGGCTCAGCCTCGGCCACGACGAATGCAAGCCGTCGATAAACTCCGGCAGGGCGAAAGTCTGCTTAGTCGCCTCGGACGCCTCTGAGCGTCTGAAGGAGGAGATGCGCGGGCTTTCCGAGCGCAGGGACGTACCTTTTTTTGCGGTTGGCTATACGATGGATACGCTCAGGACGGCGGTGGGGCAAAGAACCGCAGTGATAACTGCGAACGACGAAAACCTGGCTCTGCCGCTGATAAATAAACTCAACGAAAATAAATCCGGGGAGGAACGCGATTTATGATAAATAAATACAGAGTACATGAGGTGGCAAAGGATTTTGACGTTTCAAGCAAGGAGATAGTCAAGCTTCTTTCGGAGCACTTTGACGAACCGAAGAAGTCGATGACCGCGCTTGAAGAAAATGAGCTTGATGTGATATTCGAGCTCTATACCCTTGCGCACAGTGTGGAGAGCTTTGACGCTTATTTTGCGACTGCCGCCGAAGCTCCGGAGAAGGAGAAGCCGGCAGAGCCCGGGAAAAAGGCGGCAGAGACTGCTCCGGAAGAGGACAAGAAGGAAGAAAAGGAAAAGCAGTCCAAGGGGAAGGAGACCAAGGAATCCGCGGGATCTGCGGCGAAGCCGGCCGGAAACCTGCCCGGGAAAAAGCAGAAGGATCCCAACGCAAAGCCGCAGAGCCGTACCAAGGGCAAGGTCAGAACGATTGATACCAGATCGGACAATGTGGATCTTGAAAAATACAACGAAAAATACGAGAATATCGCTCCTGTCAACAACAATATGCAGAACGACAGGACTGTGCATAAACAGAAGCTCAAGCAGAAATCCCAGCAGTATCGCCGCCGCGGAATGCGTTCCTCACGCAGAGAAACCGAGGACGAGAAGATGCAGAGGATCGCTGCCGAAAGAGCCAAGAAGCCTCAGCTTGTTATCAAGGTTCCCGACGAGATAACCGTCGGCGAGCTTGCCGAGATGCTCCACATGACCGCCGCGGAGGTCATCAAAAAGCTCTTCGCCCTGGGTCAGATGGCGTCTGTGAACGAGGTCATCGACTACGATACAGCCGAAATAGTCGCCACCGAGCTTGGCGCAAAATGCGAGAGGCAGATCGTCGTAACTATCGAGGACAGGATAATCGACGATTCCGACGACGACGACAAGGATCTCATTCTCCGCGATCCGGTGGTTTGCGTCATGGGTCACGTTGACCACGGCAAGACGTCGCTGCTCGACGCCATAAGGAACACCTCCGTCACCGCGACCGAGGCCGGCGGCATCACACAGCACATAGGCGCATACAGAGTTGATCTCAACGGTCAGAGGATAACCTTCCTCGACACTCCCGGCCACGCCGCCTTTACTGCCATGAGAGCGAGGGGCGCGCAGGCTACGGATATAGCCGTGCTTGTAGTCGCGGCGGACGACGGCATCATGCCTCAGACGGTCGAGGCTATCAACCACGCCAAGGCGGCGGGCGTTTCAATAATCGTCGCCATGAACAAGATGGATAAACCCGACGTCAATCCGGACAGGATAATGCAGCAGCTCACCGAATACAGCCTCGTACCCGAGGAGTGGGGCGGCGACGTTATCTGCGTGCCCGTTTCGGCAAAGACGCATATGGGTATAGATAAGCTGCTGGAGAGCATACTCCTTGTTGCCGAGATGCAGGAGCTCAAGGCGAATCCGAACAGGGCGGCAAAGGGTATCGTCATAGAGGCGAGGATGGATAAGGGCAGAGGCCCGATCGCCACCCTGCTTGTCCAGAACGGCACGCTCAATTCCGGCGATACCATAGTCGCCGGCTCGGCGGTCGGCCGCGTCAGGGTCATGACCGATTACAGAGGCAAGAAGGTCAATTCCGCAGGCCCCTCCGTACCCGTGGAGATCATGGGTCTCAGCGAGGTCCCGCAGGCGGGCGACAGCTTTGACGCTGTTACGGATGAAAAGCTTGCCCGCGAGCTTGTTGAGCAGAGGAAGAACAAGGCCAAGGAGGAGCAGTTCCGCTCCATGCAGAAGGTCACTCTCGACAATATCTTCGACTCCCTCAGGGAGGGCGAGATGAAGGAGCTCGGCATCGTCGTCAAGGCGGACGTCCAGGGCTCCGCGGAGGCTGTCAGACAGAGTCTCGAAAAGCTTTCAAACGACGAGGTCAGGGTGCGCGTCATCCACGCCGGCGTCGGTGCGCCGAGCGAGTCTGACGTCATGCTTGCGGCGGCCTCCAACGCGATAATCATCGGCTTCAACGTCCGTCCGGATCCGGTTGCGATCCAGCTTGCGGAGCGCGACGGAGTTGAGATGAGGATGTACAGGATAATCTATGACTGCATCGAGGACGTCCAGGCGGCCATCAAGGGTATGCTTGCCCCGAAGTTCCGCGACGTCGATCAGGGCAGGGCGGAGGTCAGGAGCGTTATCACCATTTCATCCGTCGGCAAGATAGCCGGCTGCTATGTGCTTGACGGCAAGATTACGAGGAACTCCAAGGTGCGCGTGGTTCGCGACGGCATCCTGCTCGCCGAAGATGAGATATCCTCTCTGCGTCGCTTCAAGGACGACGTCAAGGAGGTCGCGAGCGGCTACGAGTGCGGTATCGGTCTCGGCAAGTTCTCCGATATCAAGGAGGGCGACATCCTCGAGACCTATACGGTCGAGGAATACAGAGATTGAGGTGCATGAGCAATGGCAGGATACAGGATCGACAGGGTATCCGAGGATATTAAGCGCGAGATCACGGCCGTCATACGCGAGCTGAAGGATCCGCGCGTCATGGATAAGCTTATAACCGTAGTCAGGGTCGAGGTCAGCTCGGACGCCTCCTACGCAAAGGTGTATATCAGCGCGCTCGAGGGTATCGAGACTGCGAAAACGGCAGTCAAGGGGCTCAAGTCCGCCACCGGGCTCATCAGGCACGAGGTGGGCAAGAGGCTGCATCTCAGGAAGACGCCGGAGCTCTCGTTTGTTGCGGATGATTCCATTGAGCACGGTATAAATATTGCCAGGATCATGGACGATTTGAGGGAAGATTGATATGAGGATCGACTTGGCTGCGGCGGTCGAATGGCTGAAAAGCAGAGATAATATTTTGATACTTGCTCACGGCAACCCCGACGGGGACACCCTGGGCGGCAGCTTTGCGCTGCTTTACTCCCTCGAGGCTCTCGGCAAGAGGGCGGCGGTGAAATGCTTTGACGAGCCGCATTCAAAGTTCGGCTATCTCGGCAGCATTTGCTCCGGGGACTTCGCGCATGACTGCGTTATCGCCGTCGACGTGGCGGACGCTGCTCTGCTCGGCAGCGGCTTCAAGGAGATGTACGGCAGTAAGGTCGACCTGTGCATAGATCATCATGCGTCAAACAGGGAATTTGCCGCCATGACCCTCGTTGATCCGGCGGCGTCGGCAGCCTGCGAGATAGTATTGCAGATCATACGCGCCCTCGGGGTCAAGGCGGACAAGAGGATCGCAGACTGCATATATACGGGCATATCGACCGACACAGGCTGCTTCCGCTATGCCAACGTCACTCCGCGAACGATGAGGATGGCGGCGGAGATGATGGAGGAGGGTGCAGACTGCATCAGGATAAATACCGTGATGTTCGAGACTAAGACCAAAACCTTCATCGCCCTTGAAAAGCTCGCGCTCGATTCGCTGAAGATGTACTTTGACGGCAGATGTGCGGTCATCACCGTGACCAGTGATATGTTCAGGGAGAGCGGCTCGGACGAAAGGGAGGTGGACGCCATCGCGCCCATTCCCAGGCAGATAGAGGGAGTTGCGGTCGGAGTCACCATGCGCGAGCGGAGCGACGGCAGGTTCAAGGTCTCGATGCGCAGCGGCGAGGAGGCAGACGTCTCGGAGATCTGCGCTGCCCTCGGCGGAGGAGGCCATAGGAGAGCCTCAGGCTGCGAAGTTGCAGGCCCGCTCGAGGCTGCGGTAAAGACCGTTACCGACGCCGTCGGTAAATACTTAAAAGAGAATTCTCTGATATGAGAACGCTTTGTCAGTATCAATTTTACATATACATCGTAAGGGAGGGCTTCCACGCCCTCCCGTTAAATTTTTATGGGTTTTATGGAAGGATTTTTGTAGTACCCTGTAACACCTAAAACTTTGCAAGCATTACTACGTCTGATTTCGCTGAACTGCGTCTTTGAACTTGACAGGCGTCAGCCTGCCTGCGTTCACATCCTTGTTCAGCAAAATCATACTTGTAATCAGATGCA
>JAFSXA010000069.1 GCA_017450135.1 Clostridia bacterium
GCCGGTTGCGTCGTGACCGTCCATAACAAAAACGCTGTAGCAGAAGCCGGTGCTCATATTAAAAAACGAGCCGTTTACCGAAGCCGCCACGCTGTACGGTTCGGCGTGATTGGCCTCCGCCGCGGCGACCTGATCGGGCACTGTCTGCGTGCCCGCACTGACACACTGGTTGTCCTTGTAGTTGGTCTCAAGGCTGACTGTCTCGTTGTTGAGATCAGCAGTCGCGACATAGTATTCCTGCCTGTGACCGTAGGAATCATAAGCGACGACGCTGTCCTGCGTTATTCCCGGAGCAAGGCAGACGCTCTTTTCGAGTATCTTTTCAAAGCCGTCCGGGACAGAAACGGAGAAAGCGGTCAAAGGTAATGAGACCGCGATCAGGATAATACAGAGCGCGATCGAAAATGTCCTTTTCACAACAGAAATCTTATTCCGAATATCTGCGTCAATACGATTCATTTTTAACCTCCGTCATATCGGCGAGCTCATCGGGAATACTCGCCTTGCCTATCCACATATCCTCCCATTTTTGCCCTGCGATATCGGAGCAGATCTTCTTTTCCTCCGGTGTGAGGTCGACGCTGCCGGTCTCCTTTTTCTGCTTGATGGCAGCTTTTATCAGCTCGTGATCGCTCTTTGTCATCTTATAGCGGTAGATACCGATTATCGAAAGCACGGCAAAGATTATCGGCAGAACGGAATAGGTGAATCTGATGCCCAGCATTCCCGTTGCCGTCTGCACTGCATTTTCTCCTGTTTTGAAGCCGAATGCGCCGAGTATATAGCCTGTGAACGCAGCCATAAGACCGTTAATCGTCTTTTTGATAAGTGAGGTGAACGTGGAGATAACGCCCTCTCTTCTTCTGCCGGTTATCAGCTCGTCAACGTCGGTGACGTCCGGCTGAGTGTTGGTGCCGACAAAGCCGACTCCGGAAAAGCCGAAGCAGTAGAGCGCGGCGGCGAGATAGAGCACCCATACCGGCGTGTTCTTGTCTATCAGGAGCGCCAGGGCAAGACCGGTGACCATGATCGGGCCGAGAAGCTTGCCGCAGAGCTGCTTGCCGAATTTCATCGTCAGCGCGTAATTCAGCGGGAAACCGGAGGCCTCAGCGACGCCCGAGATCGTGTTGAGCATATTGTATTTGCTCCAGCGTTTGGCCGCGTGCTTTACAAAGTACTGGTTGGAGTTGCTGTAAAAGCCCCTCGAAATGGAAAAGCAGGTGCTCAGCGCAAAATACCGGCGGAAGGATTTGTTCTTGAAAACAAGCGCGTATTCCTTCGCCATATTTCCGAGGTTTACGGGAGGAACGACAAGGCCGGTAGAATCCTTTTCCTTGGAGCAGAAGAAGGTGATAACAAGCGGAATAGAGTAGAACGCCGCAAGAATAACGCCGAGCATAAGGAATTTCTGCCGTATCTCGGGTGAGGAGTTGAAGGTCTTTACGTTGGTGAAGCCTATTGTCGCTGAGACGAGCACGAACGATGAGACCATTCCGACGGAATTCATGATATATTCAACGGATTTATACTGTGTCCGAAGGGAATACTCCGGAGCTATCTCCGGCAGCATTGCGTTGTACGGTACGTATACAAGGGTGTACGCCGTGTTGAAAAGCATATAGGCGCATATGTAATAGACCGTCAGTCCGGTCGCGCCGACTGTGGCGGAAAGCCCGAAGGAGTTCCACAGCATAAAGTATGACAGGGCGATCGGCAGAACGCCCCACAGGAGGTATCTCCTGTGCTTGCCGAGTTTGGAGCGCGTGCGGTCGGTGATGATGCCCATGGCAGGATCGGTTATAGCGTCCCAAATGTGAGCGAAGGCGAAAACGAGTCCGGCCTGTTTAGTGTTGAGCCCCTCGACCTCCGTCAGGTACGACATAAAATAGAGGCTGATGATATATGTTGAGCCGCCGAAAAGGATATGGGCGGCGTTGTAGCCGAGCATCGGTGCGATAGCCTTGCCGAACTTTCTGATCTTTTCCATTGATGCACCTACCTGATAAATCTATTAATACATATGCTATTTTATCATATACAAATATAAAATACAATAACAATGAGGTTGTTTTTTGCAGAATATATGTTAAAATATCAATTAAACGGGGGTGAGGATTTGGATAATCCGATTTTTGGCGGCAATCCTTATGTCTATATTGCCGTGCTGATATTGATAGATATCATTCTTATTCCGCTGACTGTCAAAAAGCTGTTGTCAGGCAAAAGCGGCAAAAAGAAGAAGGCGGCAAGTATCGTCGCCGCTGCGGCGGTCTTTATCGTGATAGACTGCATATGTGCTGCCTTTATCATAGGCAATTCGTTTTCGTACGACAGAACGGGAAAACGCTACGATTATAACGAGCCGGTGATCTATTACACCTCGGAGGGAGGCAAATTCACCCTCAACGGCACGGGGGACGGCGCAAGATTTGCAAACGCGAACGGTACCGAGAGCTATCTGGCGGAGCGCGTTTACGTCGATGACGACGGCTTTATTTATTTCGACGTTAAAAACGAGCTTGCCGGCACTAAGAAGGACGGAACCTTCACGGACGCGGACGGTGAAAAATACTACCGCGCCGACGCGGTCGAGTGGAACAAATACGGAGATATGAGCCTGAAGAAAACCAAAGAAACCGATTGACGGCAAAGCCCTGAAATAATAAGAACCAAATGTGTTGACAAAAAATATTAATGATGGTAAACTTTTACAATAAAACTCATTCCGCGCAGCCATGTCCGTCGGGCAGAGGGCGCGGCGGTGGGCTTTAATAAATAATTGGAGGGTTACTAATGAAAAAGTCAATGAAGATAGTCCTGGCTGTCGTCTGTGTTCTGATAGTCGGACTCATGGTCTTTGCGGCTGTAAGCAAGACCTCAATGGCTACTGTTCCGTGCAAGGATTGCGGCGGAACGGGAATTGTCGAATCGGTCGACGATTCCGGCGTTAAGACGCAGGAGGATTGCGAAACGTGCGGCGGCGAAGGAGCGGTGCGCGCGTCCTGGTGGGCTCTTGTTCCGCCTTTCATCGCGATAGGCCTTGCGCTTATTACCAAGGAGGTTTACAGCTCGCTGTTTGTGGGTATTATCACAGGCGCGCTGCTGTATTCGAACTTCAACTTCACCAAGATGATGGACGCCACCATAGACGACGGACTGATTTCCGCCATCGGCGGCAACGCGGGTATCCTGGCCTTCCTGGTCATTCTGGGTATCATAGTCGCGCTTATCAATAAGGCCGGCGGCTCTGCTGCGTTCGGAAAATGGGCGCAGAAGCACATCAAATCCCGCACAGGCGCAATGCTTGCGACCTTTGTGCTCGGCGTTCTTATTTTCATTGATGATTATTTCAACTGCCTTACGGTCGGCTCGGTAATGCGCCCGGTAACAGACGGCCACAAGGTCTCAAGAGCCAAGCTCTCATATATCATAGACGCCACGGCGGCTCCGGTCTGCATGATAGCTCCCATATCCTCATGGGCGGCTGCGGTTGCCTCCTACGCCGAGGACGGCAAGGGTCTTTCGCTCTTTATAAAGGCGATCCCCTTTAACTTCTATTCTCTGCTTACCTTTGTTTTCATAATCGGCATCGTCCTTATGAAATTCGATTACGGCCCGATGAGGGTGCACGAGATAAACGCGAAGCTCCACAACGATCTCTATACTCAGGGTGAAAAGAACGAGGTTCCAGACGAGGAGCATTCCTACAAGGGCAAGGTCATCGATCTTATACTCCCGATAGTTGTTCTTATAGCGGTTTGCATATTCGCTCTGGTTTACAACGGCGGTATCTTCGACGGCTCAAGCTTTGTTGATGCGTTCTCGAATACTGACGCCACAGTCGGTCTTCCCTGGGGCAGCCTTATCGCTCTTGTATTTACCATACTTTATCTCTGCCTCAGAAAGGTCATCACCTTCAAGGAGGCTATGGAAAGCGTTCCCAAGGGCTTCATCGCCATGGTTCCCGCCATCCTTATTCTTACGTTTGCAACTGCGCTTAAGAATATGACCGGCATCCTCGGTGCGAAGTACTTCGTAGCCGACCTTATGAACGGCGCCGCAGAGGGGCTCAATAACCTTCTTCCCGCCATCATATTCATTGTCGCCGTCGTTCTTTCGTTCGCGACCGGTACTTCATGGGGAACCTTCGGTATCCTTATCCCGATCGTTACCGCTATCTTCCCGGCAGGCTCATCCCTGCAGATCATAGGTATGTCGGCTTGCCTCGCCGGCGCCGTATGCGGCGACCACTGCTCACCCATCTCGGATACGACGATCATGTCCTCCGCAGGCGGTCAGTGCAACCACATCAACCACGTATCCACCCAGATACCCTATGCGTTCTCCGTTGCAGGTATCTCCTTCGTAATGTATATCATCTCCGGCTTTGTTCAGAAGGCGTACATCGTTCTTCCGATAGGCGCGGCCGTTACGATAGCGTTCCTGTTTGTAATGAGGGCTGTCACGGTCAAGAAGTACGGCAAGGAGAACGTCTGATCCCCGAACGGCGAACCGGAATGATACTGATCAGAACAGAATAAAAGATAATTGAATGCAAGGCGCGGAAATCCGGTTTTCTGCGCCTTGCTTTTCGGTTTTGCGCCGCATATTTATGAATAGATTATTAATTATTGTTTATTTTTCGCTTCATTCGGAAAAAATACCGTTTTGGGTCTTGTAATATTTTTCAAAATGGTTTAAAATACTTCTGTTATGCCGATCCATGTCGGCAACACTTAAAGAGTAAAGGATGAAAGTAATGGCAAATGAAAAGTCAAGGGCGGAACAGTACCGCGATGAGCGTAAGGCGCGTATCGCCAAGGCCGCCAAGAAAAACGCAAGCAAGATTGAAAAATCTACCGCCGTCAGAAAAACAGTCGGCAGAGTAATTGCCATCGTGCTGGCCGCTGTCATTGTGCTCGGCGCCCTCGGTTTGGGTCTGAGCTACTACGGAGTACCGCAGAGACTCATCGTTCTGGGCAAGGTCGGCAACGATCAGAAGGTCACTATCGCGGAATATGAGTATTACTACATGACGGCTTATAATCAGCTTTACAACATGGCTGCCCAGTATCAGCAGTACGGTTACGATTACGGCTTCGATACCTCCCTGGCTCCCGAGGATCAGACCGGGACAACTCAGGATGAGGACGGAAACGAGATCACATGGTCCGAGTATCTGCATAATCAGGCCGTAGCGGTTGCTCAGCAGAACAAGGCATATTACAACGAGGCTGTCAAGGCCGGTATCAAGCTCGATAAGGCTGACGAGCAGCAGATCGAGAACATAATCAACGATTATAAAGAGGAAGCAAATCCCTCCGATACCGACGATACATCCTCTGATTCCCAAAGAGTAAAGTATTCTCTGAACGCATGGCTCAGGAAGCTCTTCGGCGGTTCCGTCAACAAGCGCTTCCTCCGCAAGGAGCTGAGGATACAGCTTCTCGCTCAGAAGTATATCACGGAAAGAACCAAGGAGCTTGCCAAGGGCTATGAGCAGTCCGAGATCGACAAGACATATAACGCGGACAAGGATACCTACGATATGGTTGACTTCCGTTACTATCGCTTTGCAAATGAAGAGCTGACTCAGAATGAGAACGAGACAGAGGCCGATTTCAATACGCGCAAGGCGAAGGCAGAAGCCAAGGTTAAGGCGGACGCAGTAGCCTTTGATAAGGTTGCCGTAAACGAGTCGGCATTTGTTGCCGAAGCCAAGAAGCTCAACAGCACGGATGAGTCCTACGACGTTGACAGCTCAACCAAAACAACGTCGGCTCTCAAGTCGGACATCGAGCAGAATTTCTCAGCGGATATCGCCAAGTGGCTCTTTGATTCCTCCACAAAGGCAGGAGCCAAAAAGATGTTCACGGACACGGACGCCGGCACATATTACATTATTCTCCTTCTTCAGCCCAAGCATCAGGTTGATACCGTTTCCTCGCGCCACATCCTGTTCAAGACGGTTGACGATTCTAACAATCCTCTCTCCAACGAAGAAGTAGCCGCGGCGAAGAAGAAGGCCGAGGACACTCTCAAGGAGTGGAAGTCCGGCGACAAGACTGAGGAGAGCTTTGCGGCTCTTGCAAACGAGCTGACCGAGGATACCGGTTCCAACACCAAGGGCGGTCTCTATGAGCATCAGCGCCCGGGTCAGATGGTCAAGGAGTTTGACGCATGGAATTTTGACGCCAATCGCAAGACGGGCGACGTTGAGATCGTCAAGACAGAGTACGGCTATCACGTAATATATTTTGTCAGCAAGGACGGCAAGTATTATAACAACGCCATCAGAGATTCCAAGGCGTCCGAGGACGTTTCCCAGGAGGCTGAGAAGCTCATCAAGGGCGACGACTACAAGGTATACTTCGGCAAGCGCTGCGTACCTTACGCCGAGAACAGAATGAAGAAGAAGATAAAGAGCCTGGTTGAGCTCAGAGCTGCCAACTCATCGTCTACCGCAAGCTAAAAAATAAATATTTACAAGCGGGCAGTGTCATCCGACACCGCCCGCTTATTTTTATCTGTATTTTTACTTTAACCCAAGCCCGGTTTTGCGAGTATACCGAGATGCTCAAGCAGTATTTTAACGCCGATGAGTATCAAAATTACTCCGCCGAGGATCTCAGCCTGCTTACGGAATCTGTCGCCGAAGCGGTTGCCTATGGTCACTCCGACTGCGGAGAGCAGGAAGGTCACGACCCCGATGATGCTCACCGCGACTGGGAGCTTGACGTCCAGAAAAGAGAAGGTTATGCCGACGGCGAGGGCGTCTATGCTCGTTGCAACGGACAGGAGCAGCATGGTCTTGATATCCAGCTTGCCGTTTACCTTGTCATTATCCCCGGTGAAGGCGTCCTTTATCATTCCGGCGCCGATCAGGGCGAGAAGGACGAAGGCTATCCAGTGGTCGATGCTTGTAATAAGATTTTTGAACGCACTGCCCAAAAGATAGCCGAGCACAGGCATCAAAGCCTGAAAGCTGCCAAACCAAAGGCCTACGGCAACTGCGTCTTTTAGGTTCAGTTTGTTCATGGAAAGCCCCTTGCATACGGACACTGCGAAGGCGTCCGCAGCGAGAGCAACGCCGAGCATCAGCATTTCATAAAAGCTCATTATGTATACTCCTTTTGCAATTGGTCGCCTCTTAGTTTAACACATTTGCAGAGAATCAACAAGCGGCTTTGTATATTTTATTCACTTGTTTATTATTTCTTGTTGGAATTGGAATAAACATAAGCCGATAATAAAACCCGTTGATAAATTCATTGCTGAAATAAACGGAATCCATGCGGATAAATTAAGGTTTTTGTACAAATGCGGTGAAATAAAACTCATCCTGTGTTCTGTGAATGCGCAATTTTTATTTGTTTGTCTCGTAGTACCCTGTAACATCTAAAAGTGTGCATCTGATTACAAGTATGATTTTGCTGAACAAGGATGTGAACGCAGGCAGGCTGACGCCTGTCAAGTTCAAAGACGCAGTTCAGCGAAATCAGACGTAGTAATGCTTGCAAA
>JAFSXA010000070.1 GCA_017450135.1 Clostridia bacterium
GAAATATCCGGCTGCTACGGATATGGCCATGAAACGCTACAGGGTTAATGATACTTCTCTACGGAGCTGGCGGAGGACCCGGCAGGGGTGAGATTCCCATGGACTTGTTTCGCAAACAAGCGTCTGATGTATTCCCTCTTTTTGCATGTGGGGTGTCGAGGACAAATAACATGCAACGACCAAAGCCCAGAAAAATGCTTTTGGGTTTTGGTGGATCTATATGATTCAAATCTAAACGAAAGGAGAAAAACGCATGGTAATCGACCTGAACCGCCATATTTCAAACCGCATAAACAACTGCAAGCCTATTTTCCCGATATGGATAAAATGGGATTACCTGCGCCAGCTGTTTATAATGCCAAACGGCACAACAGAAGCTGGTATAAAAGCAGCTGCTGAGGAGTACTACCGAAATCTGAGTAGCTATCCATACCAGGTATATATGAACTGGGCTTCGCTTGACAGGGGAAATATACTGTACAGTGACAAGAAATTCGTTGAGCTTCTATATGAGGAGAACAACGACATATTCACAGACCTCCGCAAGGTAACTGACGCGGGTAACGTATCGAAGTCCGGCATATATGAGTTTTTGGATAACAGCGAAAAGACCGAGATCATCGTTGATTGCGAAAATTCAGATCCGTACAAGCTGTACGCAACTCTGAAAAATCTTGATCAGCAGAAGCTTCTTGGCAAGATAGCAAAAATCATACTTATCGACGACGTCAATACAACGCCGGCATGGGGGATTTTGCAGGACTTTACGGATTTTGAAATTCAGCATGAGGTTGTCGAAAGACTTAAGGAGAACAAGTCTCTTGTAGATATGACGCTCTCTGCGCTTACGAGCATTGAGCACTATGAAAACGGCGTTGATTCGTTTGTTTTGGCATCGTCCGACTCTGATTACTGGGCGCTTGTAAGCGCAATGAAGAGTAGGATCAAGGAACAGCACTCACAAGGACACAATGTGACACAGGGGTAATCCGGTACGGTGAATTGAACAGGCAGGAGACCATTTGCCTTCTGCTTGGCGTTGGTAATACTTGACAAAGGATTAAAATGTCAGCTGTGATTATTGCCGATTCCACCGTTGGTGTATATAAAATTGACTATTTCGCCCATTATAAAACCTCCGCTTGCGATATTTCACAGGCGGAGGCTTTTCAGTTCCTTTGTTCCGCGTTTGTTGATGAGTGCGGAACGCAAATTTTCTAAGAGCCGATTTTCGGACTTGATTTTTATGTTCGGGAAGGCGATGATAAACCGCCTTTGCTGATAATTAAGGTGTTTTTTAAGCACATCATGATGGGTATGGAGCTTTAGGGCAACGTTTTCACGGCTCTTTCCCAATGACTTCGATAATTCTTCCACCTTTTTTCGGAATGAACTGAGATTTACTACCGTGATAACAAGGTCAATTACAAATCCAACCGCCATAATAACTGAAAGAGCGGTCGCAGTTATGTCGGGTATTAGAGAGATCCAACCACTGACAATGGGATGTATTACCAGCACAAGGAGCGCCGAAAATGCTCCGAAAGCGACGGCCCCAAGAAGACAAACCCGTCCATGAAGATTGAATTTCATGTTCGAGTAATCCCACCAACGAGCGTGAAACAGCTTTTCCATAACATACGAGGTGAGATATTCGAGCGTACACGTCAGCACCGCGCCCATAATGAAAATCTGAATAGGATCGGTAAGGTTCCCAAGCGTCAAGAGCACCAAAACAGCGCCTGTGCCGTATATAGGGCAGTAAGGGCCATTTAAGAATCCGCGGTTTACAAATCTATGGTCCAAATAGAGCCGTATAATGACCTCATATACCCAGCCGAAAACGCTGTATGCCATAAACCATAAAAACCACGCGCAAATCGTTTCCACTATCTCACCTTCTGCAAGCGGGTGCCGGAAAAGTCGGCACCCGCGATTTTTATTTCCTTATTTCATCAGTCTTGTAAATAAAGCGCACGGAGTCGGCGTTAGCGTCTCCGTAAGCGGTGTATGCCTTAGACGCGTCGGAGATTTTTTCGAGCTTATCCTTAAGCCCCGCAAGGTCGTCATTAACTAAATCCGTTAGCTTGGATATGCCCTCGTCGTTTAGCTTCTTAATGCCGTCTGCAAGCTCCTTTGAGCCATCGCGGAGCTGGGCTGCTCCGTCCAAAAGCTCCGGCGAGGCGGCGGTGAGCGCCTTAGCGCCGTCTGCGGCGGTTTTTACCCCGTCGGTGTAGGTTTTTATGCCGGTATAGAACTCATTATAGCTGTCGAGCTGGGCTTTGAGCGCCTCAAGGCTGGCTCTGCCGCTCTCCATCTGCTTTGCGCCATCGGCTATCTGTTCCTGCACTTCGTCAGAGGCAAGATTTTGGGCGATTAGTGACTCGATTTGTTCTGTGGTCTTAGCCTCTATCGTGGCGAGAACGGTCTCGGACTGCATTTGCGCCTCTGTATTTGACGCTATGAGCGCCTTAACATTGTCGCTTGCCATCTGCGCGTCAAGGTTTGACGCTATGAGACTCTTAACGGCGTCGCTCGCCATCTGAGCGTCAATAGCGGCGTTTATCTGACCCTGCTGTTCTTCGCTGATTGCCCCGGCAGCAATGCCGGTCTCATAGGTCTCGGGCGTCAGTTCCATCGCCAAGAGAACCTGAGCTGTTACGTTTTCGCGTACCGCCGCGATAACCTGCGCCTCGACCTCGGCTTTGACGGCCGCGGTGACCTGGAGCTCCACCTGTTCCCTGACTGCCGCCGTTACCGCCTCCCGGACGGCACGCTCGTTTGCGTGGACTGCCTCGGAAACCTTTGCCTCAGCCATCGCCTGCGCCGCGGAGGGATCGAGGGAGGCAATGGCGCTGCTTATCACGGAGCTGTAATTTGAAATCGTCAGCTTCGGCACATCCAGCCCCGCAGCGGCGATTTGGGTATTCGCCATACTCAGCAGCGAGTCAAAAACCTGCTTCGCGCCGTTATTCAGGGCGGCGCTGTTGTCATTAAGCGTATCCAGACCGCCAGAGAGCTTTTGAACGCCGTCCGTGTAATCCTTCGCGCCGTCGTATAGGTCGCCGAGCCCATCGTGCAGTTTATCGGAGCCGTCGATCAGCTGTGTCATAGCGTCCGTGAGCTCGTCGAGATCCCCGGTGAGGTCGTCAAAATCGGAGAGCTTGTCGGTGCTTATGTCATTAAACAGGCTGTTTGAAATTACGGTGTAGGTGGAGCCAAGCGCAAAGCTTTCCGCGTCGGCGGAGATCTCAAAGTGTTCGGGGAGATCAATATCGTCAAACTCAAGGCTGTCGTTAAGTCCCGGAAGGGCAAAGCCGATCACCGCCGTTCTGTCGCCGTCGTCCATAAGCCTGCCGTTTGTGACCTCAATATTTGAAAATACCTCGTGGTCTAAAAGAGCGCCGGTTATTACGGCAAAGGGAACGCTTGTGCCGCCGATTTCCGCGTGGTTTTCATAGTCAAAACGTATGGTAACGCGTCCCGATTTACCCGCCAGTGCCTCTGCGCTTACCTCCGCACCGTCAAGGGTATAGGTAATGTTCATTGTTAACGGCAGATCTTCGGCATCGTCGCTGTAATTAAGCTCTCCGGTCTCGGTCTCGGCGACGATGACCTTATTTGCGCCTCCGTCAGCCCCGGAGAGGACATAGACTGTCTCCTTGTTATTATCTGAGGTGTCCGAAAGTGCTTCTGAAATTGCTGTATTTGTGCCCCTATTGTCGGGATTTCCTCCGGCGGCGAGGGCTGTGCCGGTAATAAGCGCCGCGCAAAGAATAAGAACGATAATTTTAGTCCATTTTTTCATAAAAAGTTGCCTCCATCAAGAGTGTTGCGGGACGGGCTCTGACTCAGCCTCGCTTTTACGCTTTTCCTTCATGCCCAATGTCGTGCGCCGTATCACGCCGTCACAGAGCATTAACAGCGCCGGGAGAATGAAAATAACGCTGAGCATACTGATTACCGCGCCGCGGGCCATCAGCATACACATAGAGCTGATAATGTCTATCTGCGAATACACCGCTACGCCGAAGGTGGCGGCAAACAGCCCAAGGCCGGACACGAGAATCGACGGAATTGAAGTCGCCAGCGCGGTAGTGACTGACTCGCACTTATCGTGGGTGAGCCGTTCCGCCTTATAGCGGGTCGTCATCAGTATGGCGTAGTCCACCGTGGCGCCGAGCTGGATGGTGCTTATGCAAATGGGCGCGATAAAGGGCAGAGACTGGCCGAGATAGTGTGGAATACCGAGGTTAATGAAGATAGCCACCTCGATGACGGCGATAAGGATAAACGGCAGCGTGATGCTCTTTTCAACCAGCGCGATTATGACGAAAATCGCGATAATGGAAACGGCGTTTACAACCTGGAAGTCGTGGTCGGTGGTCTCGATCATATCCTTCATACAGGGCGCTTCGCCGATAAGGAGACCGCCTTGGTCATACTTTTTCAGTATCCCGTTAAGAGCGTCGATCTGGTCGTTTACCGCGTCAGAGGCCACATGGTATTCGGAGTTAATGAGCAAAAGCTCCCACTTGTCGCCCTTCAAAATCTCCGTGAGACTGTCGGGCAAAATCTCCTCCGGCACTAAGGGCCCCACGATGCTCTCAAGGCCGAGAACATATTTAACGCCGTCCACCTTTTCCATCTCCCGGATCATGGAGCGCACGGAGGAGGCGGGCGTATCCGCGCTCACCAGTACCATGTGGGTGGAGGATATGTCAAAATCGTCCTTTAGCTTCGTGTTGGCGATTACGAACTCCATATCCTTAGGCAGACACTCCGCCATATCATAATAGACCTCGCTGTTTGTGCGGCTGTAGCCAAAATAAGCGGGTGGGATAAGGAGCGCGAAGATGACGAGGAACACGGGAAACGCCTTCGTGACGCCACCCGCGAGCCCGTGCATATCGGGAATAAGCGACTTGTGCCGCGTTTTTTGCAGGGGCTTATCGAGAAGCAGTATCAGGCTCGGCAGAACGGTCACGCAGGAAATGACGCCGAAGATAACGCCCTTCGCCATGACGATGCCGAGGTCGCGCCCCATCGTAAAGCTCATAAAGCACAGGGCGATAAAGCCCGCGACGGTTGTGATCGAGGAGCCGAGGACGGAGGTAAAGGTCGCGTGGATTGCGACTGCCATTGCCTCCTTATTATCTGCGTACACACTACGCTGCTCGTTGTAGCTGTGCCACAGGAAGATGGAGTAGTCCATCGTAACGGCAAGCTGCAAAACGGCGGCAAGCGCCTTTGTTATGTAGGAGATCTCGCCGAAAAACCAGTTGGTGCCGAGGTTAAAAAGTATGGCGATACCGATATTCGCGAGGAACACGAAGGGTATGAGCCAGCCGTCTAAAAAGAGCATCATGGCGGCGGTGGCGAATATGACCGCGAGGCCGACGTATATCGGCTCCTCCGCCTCGCACAGGTCTTTAAGGTCGGTGACGAGGGCGGACATACCGGAGACGAAGCACTGCTTTCCGCACACTGCCCGTATCTCGCGGATGGCGTCCATCGTCACGTCCTCCGAGGTGGCGGAGTCGAAGAAAACCGCCATCATCGTGGCGTTATCGGTGTTAAACGCATCGTATATCCTGTCCGGCAGAAGCTCTATAGGTATGGAGCTGTCGGCAATCGACGACCACCACAGAACGGTGTCAACGTGGTCGATCTTCTCAATTTTGTCCCGCAGGGAGGCAACGTCCTTAACCGGCATATCCTCAATGACGATAAAGGAAAAAGCGCCCTTGCCGAACTCCTCTTTTAGCTCGTTCTGCCCGATAACGGTGTCCATATCGGCAGGCAGATAGTCCAGCATATCGTAGTTTATGCGGGTGTTCACCATCCCCAAAACGGAGGGAACAAGCAGTATAAGCGCGATAATCAAAATCGGAACGCGGTATTTTACTACCGCTTTAGATAAACGCATGGAATGATCACTTTCTTTCAAGATTTGATTTCATAATAGTCGGCGTCCATTACTTCATCCGGCCTTTGATGGCGGACTATCTTTACAGAGGACAAAACGGTAGTTAGGTTCAAGACCCCGTCCGCAAGGAGCGAAGCCCCCATCAGCGTCGTGAGCGCCTCGGCCGACTCGGTGGGGCGGAAAATCAGTATCGTACCGATCGTACCGGCTGCGATAGCTACCGCCAGTATGAGCCACCAGACCGTTATCCCGAATACCCTCGCGTCGATGGCTATCTGTATCTTAAAGAGCCCATCGGCCAAGACGCATATCCCCAAGGCGATGCAGGCGAAGGTGAGTACGTTGCCGGGGTGAATAAGCGAGATTATGCCAAGCGCCAGCACTAAAATGCCAAAGGCAAGGTCATACTGGAACGCCAGCCGGAACAGGTCTTTTGAGAAGTAACCCACGATTTTTATAACGCCGAAAACGCAAAAGGCGATACCGGTAACGGTACCAATAAGGCTGACGGCGGACGCGGGATTTATCATAAACAGTATACCCAGCACACACAGAGCGGCGGAAATAATGATGTAGCCAACTTTAGCTACCCTCATTGGTGCGGTATTACGCACTTGAATACCTCCCTTCTTCATTGATAGGTGAAGGATAGCAGAGAAAAAAGAAGTTGAAAATAGACACAAAAATACCCTTTGCCTAAAATTTGGGCAAAGGGCAGCATTTGTCTGAATTTATTCACTTTTGCTCCGCGCGGCTTATGAGTTCCTCGGCCTGACCTCGCTTTAGCTCGCACAGGCGGTGGAAGGCTGATTCTATATCACCTTTCATGCCGTTTTCAAGCCACTTCGCAATGATCCCAAAGCTCAGCGACTCATAATAGCCGGTAATTATCTCCCTGTCCGCCTCAGAAATGCTGGACTCGGGGAAAACCGTATTAAAATATGTATTTACAACATACTTGCAGGTCTCCCAAAGATATCGCTCATATATATCCCTGTTGGTAGAGTTATACATGTGCATAACGGCCCTTTTGTTCTGCTTGGCAAAAGAAACAGCCGCTACGACGCAGTCCTCGAATGACTCTATAGTCGGATAATCCGCGATTATCTTGTTGCACTCATCTCTAACTATTTCCTCTAACAGAGAGGGGATATCCTGAAAGTGATAATAAAAGGAGTTTCGGTTTATGCCGCAGGCCTCGACGATTGTCCTGACAGTTATTTTGGAAAGCGGCATTTCGTCTAAGAGCCGCAAAAACGTGGTTTTTATCAGTTCCTTTGTTTGTCCCGCCATAGTCTCACCCCTATTTTCACTAATGGTAATTATACCGCGTTTGAGCTTCTGTTTCAAGCGTGGACAGCTCTCAATTTTGTTAGACAAACACAACCTGTTTGCCTAATTATTAGTCATAACGCCCCTTTTTGCCTATTTATACTGCAAAAAACGACTGGTATGATACGGTCAAAGTACGGGGAGGTCACAGAGCATGGACGACAAAATTAAAAAAGCCGCAAAAGCAGTCTGTATAGCCGGTGCGGCGGCGGGACGGCTTCAATAACGACCTATCTTACCACACGATATCTTTTGAAGCTGGCGCTGAACCGCGAAAAACCCGTGATGCCGCCTAACGCCGATAACATTATAGCCGGAAGGACCGGCATCGGCGGCGACTTCTTCAGCGAGATGAACAGAACCGCTGTAAAGCTGGCGGAAACGGAAAACGAAACTGTAAATATCACGGCTGCGGACGGAACGCCGCTGGTCGGTCACTGGATAACGGCGGAGAAACCGAAGCGCGTTATTATTTCCATGCACGGCTGGCGAAGCACATGGTACGGAGACAACGGTATGATTTTCGACTTTCTCCACGAAAACGGCTGCAGCGTCCTCTACCCGGAAGAGCGTGGTCAGGGCGAGAGCGGCGGCGACTATATGGGCTTCGGCATTACGGAGCGTTACGATGTGCTCGACTGGATAAAGTGGGTAAACGAGCGTTGCGGCGTTAAAACGCCCATATACCTCGCCGGAGTTTCAATGGGCGCGACAACGGTACTTATGGCGGCGGGAGTTGATCTTCCCGAAAACGTCTGCGGCATTGTTTCTGACTGCGCCTTTACCTCGCCGGACGCAATATGGAGGCACATTTACGAAAACAATCTCCATTTGAACTACGGCATCCGCGGACTTATCTCCCGCGAGGTTGCAAAGAAGATATACGAGTTTGACGCGGAGACCTACTCAACGCTTGATGCTCTTAAAAATACGAACATACCTGTGCTTTTCATACACGGGACAAACGACCATTTCGTGCCGGTGGAGATGACCTACGAAAACTATCAAGCCTGCGCCTCTCCGAAAAATCTTCTTGTCGTGCCAGGCGCCGACCACGGAATGAGCTACTACATGGCAAAATCCGCCTACGAAAAGGCGGTAAAAGAATTTTGGAAAGAAAATGACAAAGGAGAGAGATAGATGGCAAAGAGCTTTTTTACGTCCGAGTCCGTCACAAGAGGCCACCCGGATAAAGTCTCAGATCAGATAGCTGACAGGATACTTGACGAGATACTTCGTCAGGATCCCAATTCCCACGTTGCCTGCGAGGTCACCTGTTGTACTCATCAGGTGCATATTTTCGGCGAGGTCGCGACAGGCGCGAGGGTGGACTACGCCGATATAGCGCGTAAGGTCATAGCGGAAATCGGCTACACGAGGCCAGGCATCGGCTTTGACGCCGCCTCCTGCGATATAAGGGTGGATATCCACGAGCAGTCGCCGGATATCGCTATGGGCGTTAATAAAGAAGGACTTGACGAGGGCGCCGGAGATCAGGGCATGATGTTCGGCTACGCCACAAACGAGACTCCCAGCCTTATGCCTCTGCCCATAGAGCTGGCTCACACCCTCGCAAAAAGGCTCGACGCAGTCAGAACGACAGGATATCTCCCATATCTCCTTCCGGACGGCAAAACGCAGGTCACGGTGGAGTATGAGGACGATAAGCCCGTAAGGATCGCCACGGTCGTTGTTTCGGCACAGCACACTGAGGATATAGAGCTAAGAAATCTCAGAAGCGACATCATCTCTCACGTCATAATGCCAACGCTGCCAGCAAATATGGTGGACGGAAACACTATCTTCCTCATAAACCCAACAGGGCGCTTCGTCGTAGGCGGCCCTGCGGGCGATTCAGGCCTTACCGGGCGAAAGTTGATCGTAGATACCTACGGCGGCATGGCAAGGCACGGCGGGGGAGCCTTTTCCGGCAAGGACGCCACGAAGGTGGATAGAAGCGGAGCGTATATGGCGCGGTACATAGCGAAAAACATCGTGGCGGCCGGCTTTGCGGCCAGGTGCGAGGTGCAGCTTAGCTACGCGATCGGAGTGGCGGAGCCCACAAGCGTCCGTATTGACACCTTTGGCACGGGGAATATCGAGAGCAACCGGCGTTTCGACGCCTTTTTGGAACAGTTTGATCCTCGCCCCGCGGCGATAATAGAAAAATTCCATTTAACAGAGCCGATATTCTCAAGGGTTTCCTGCTATGGTCACTTCGGCGAGAACGCGAAAGATATGCCATGGGAGCAGACAGACCTTGCTGGTAAAGTGTGAACTATGGGAAAAGAGATAGCCATACTTACCGATACAAACAGCGGTATCTGAAAAAGAAACCCCGTAATGGGGATATACACAATACCTATGCCCGTGATTATCGACGGCAAAAGCTATTTTGAGGACGTATCAATAACCCAAGAGGAGTTTTTCTCAAAGCTGCACGAGGAGGCATCTGTCAGCACCTCGCAGCCCTCGCCGGAGCAGGTAACGGAGGCGTGGGACAGCCTTCTCGTCGCCCACGACAAGGTGATTTATATACCCATGTCCGCAGGGCTCTCTGGCTCTGTCCAGACGGCAAAAGCATTGGCGGAGGATTACGGAGAGCGCGTTCATGTTGTCGATAACCGCCGTATTTCCGTAACCCTTCGGCAGTCCGTTTTAGAGGCAAAACACCTTGCTGAAAAGGAGTGCGCACGGATGAGATCGTTCGTTACCTTGAAGGTGACGGACAGAACTCAGCAATCTACATAGCCGTCAACACTCTTGACCTCTTAAAAAAGAGCGGCAGAGTAACAGCGGCAGGAGCTGCCCTCGGAACCCTTATGAGCATAAAGCCCGTTTTGCAGATAAGAGGAGCGAAGCTTGATGCCTACAAGCGGGTTCGCGGCATGAGCGCTGCGACGGATATTATCGTAAACGCACTAAAAAATGACCGCGAAACTATGTTCGCCGGTCATAACGTAACCATTCCCGCCGCCTATTCCGGCAGCGAGGCCAAAGGAGAGGCGTGGAGGCAAAAGCTCCAAGAGGCTTTT
The DNA here is from genome assembly GCA_017450135.1 of Clostridia bacterium. Taxonomy (GTDB): domain Bacteria; phylum Bacillota; class Clostridia; order Oscillospirales; family Acutalibacteraceae; genus CAG-488. The sequence continues at coordinate 10,297 of JAFSXA010000070.1, forward strand.
CCGGATATAGAGGTAGAAAAAGACCCGTTATCAATAAGCATTGCCTGCCACGTCGGAGAGGATGCGCTCGGCGTGGGGATAATGCGTAATATTCTATAATGACCGCTTTGCGGTCATTACGTAAAAACATCTTAAATCGTCTTTCTCCCGGCTTCGCCGGAACCGAAAGACATGATTATATTTTAGGAGGATAAGGACATGACAAATGTTATTCACGCGGCAGAGAGAAAAGTATTTAAGGCGGCTCTTGATCATTTGATAGACAAGGTTGAGACCGAGGACGCCGCCGAAGCCGCAAATTCTGTTGTAAACCTCGCAGAAAAGATTTTGGGCAGCGCGTGGAAGCCGGAGAGTTATCAAAGACTCCGCGACATCGCCGCTGACAAAGATTCCAAGTGGGTGCGCTATGCCGACCGTATAGCGAGAGATTGCGACCACGGAATAGTTTCCACTTTTCTCTTGAACGCTGCCTACGAGGGTGGCTTCCGCGGCTTCAAGACCTCGGAGCAGGCCAGCGAGGAGTATAAGTGCAACATCCCGTGGATAGTCCTTATGGACCCCACAAGCGCCTGCAACCTCCACTGTACCGGCTGCTGGGCGGCAGAGTACGGTCATAAGCAAAACCTCAGCTTTGAGGTTATGGATAAGGTGCTGACCGAGGGAAAGGAGCTGGGCATCCATGCCTGCCTGTTTACGGGCGGCGAGCCGCTTGTGCGTAAAAAGGACATTATCCGTCTCTGTGAAAAGCACCCCGATGTGGCCTTCCACGCCTTCACTAACGGAACGCTTATCGACGACGAGTTCTGTAAGGAGCTTCTGAGGGTCAAAAACTTCTTCGTCTCAGTCTCCATAGAGGGCTTTGAGGAGACAAACGACGCAAGGCGGGGTCAGGGCGTTTACCAAAAGGTGCTCCACGCGATGGAGCTTATGAAGTCCTATAAGATACCCTTCGGCGTTTCGATCTGCTATACCTCTAAAAATTACACGGTAGTCACTTCTGACGAGTTCCTTGATATGCTCATAGACAAGGGCTGCTATTTTGCGTGGTACTTCCACTATATGCCCGTCGGGATGAACGCCAGTACCGACCTTCTCCTCACGCCAGAGCAGCGCCTATATATGAAGGACAGAATACGCGAGATCCGCGGTCTTGAAGGCGGCAAGGAGATATTCGCCATCGACTTCCAGAATGACGGCGAGTTCGTCGGCGGCTGCGTTGCCGGCGGCAAGAGGTATATGCACATAAACGCTGCGGGCGACGTTGAGCCCTGCGTATTTATCCACTATTCCGGCGCGAACATAAACGATATGAGCATACTTGACTGCCTGCGCCAGCCGCTTTTCCTCAAATACTACGAGAACCAGCCCTTTAACGACAACCATCTGCGTCCCTGCCCCATGCTTGAAAACCCGGAGATACTCCGTAAAATCGTAGCCGAGTCGGGCGCAAAAAGCACCGACCTCGAATCGCCGGAGACTGCCGAACACCTCTGTTCCAAGTGCGATCAGTACGCCGCCCACTGGGCACCGGTTGCGGAAAAGGTATGGGCGGAAAGCCACGGAGCGTAATATCTGCATTTCTCGATTAGAAATTAAAAAATATCTTACCAAATCTCACCCTTCGACAAAATCCGCACAGCGTGGGTGTTATAATTTCCATAGGCGAAAGTCGAAATACATCTATAGCTTCCGGTGAGGTACACCTCGGTGTGACCTCGGCGAGTCGTGAGCCTCGTAGGGCACAGCAAACCCACTACGACGGATATTCATGAGCGTCCACTAAATTTGGCACGGTGACGGACGGTGCGGGTGTGCCTTTCCGCGAAAGCGGAAAGGAGAATATGTACGTTGTAGTTACATACAACGGTGAAGAAATATCAGTGCCAAAGGAGGTTGCGGATTTCCTCGACGAGGATCGGAGGAGAGCGCAGGCTGAGGAAAAACGGGACGGGAGGCATCTTAGTAAAAGTGATTTTGAAACGGTGCTGTCCCACAATATCGGAGCCAAGCGTTCTCTCGAAGATACCACGATAAGGAACCTCCGACTTGAAAATCTGCGAAAAGCCGTCGCAAAGTTGGATGACGAGAATCAGGAGCTGATCTCGCTCCGCTACGACGACGAGCTTACTATGGAGGAGATCGGCAAGCTGTACGGCGTCTCCAAAATGGCGATATCAAAGCGGCTGAAAAAACTTCACGAAAACCTGAGGAGTTCTGTCTTTTGACAGGGCTCCTCAAATTTTTTGCAGATTTTGGTTTACAAACCCTTCGCGAGTGTCCTTACAGACAGAGGGACAAATTCTAAGACCGATTTGGCCGCGGTCACCGTCCCGAGAAAAATATAGCTGAAAGGACTGAACAAATGAAACCTACACCACTCGAATATATAGACAGCGAGACCCTGATGAACAAGGTCCTGCCGCCTATCCATTTCGCAATCTCCGACTTGCTGCCGCAGGGGCTCTCCATTCTTGCCGGTGCACCGAAGATAGGTAAGTCGTGGCTCGCGCTCTGGCTCTGCCTCCGCGTCGCAAGAGGCGAACCAGTATGGGAGTTCCCGACTGAGAGAAGCGATGTCTTATACTTCTGCCTTGAGGACAGCTACACGCGAATACGCAACAGGCTCTTGGAGATAACCGACGAAGCGGCAACCAATCTCTAAATCGCGACTATGTCGGATAAGCTCCACAATGGTCTGGAGGGACAGCTCGAGCAGGTGCTCGCAGAGCGCCCAGGCACAAGACTCGTGGTAATCGATACGCTGCAGCGCGTGCGACCTGTATTCGTGGACAGCAACGCCTACGCAAACGACTACCGCGACATCGGAAGGCTGAAAGCTCTCGCGGACAAGCACGGCATAGCGATACTGCTCATCCACCATCTGCGGAAGATGAACGACGCAGACCCGATGAATATGATCTCCGACACCACGGGTATCAGCGGTGCAACGGATTCCAATTTTGTGCTGCGCCGTGACAGTCGCGGAGAAAACACGGCAACGCTCTACTGCACCGGCAGGGATATCGAGTACCGCGAGCTGGAGCTGGAGTTCGACGCTGAAACTCATATCTGGAAAAGAGCAACCGAGGCTGAGGTTGCGCAGCCTAAGCGGGACGAAATACTTTTTTCTGCCTCTGCATTTATGCGTGAACGGTCATCGTTCACGGGAACTGCGACGGAGCTTGCGGAGGAGCTGAAAAACTACTGCGAACAAGTGCCGCTGCCCAACGTGCTCTCCAAGTATCTGATACGTCACAGCGACGAGCTGTGGAAGGTGGGTATCCGACTCGAAACGAAACGCACGAGAGACAAGCGAGAACTGAAGCTGACGCTGCTGAGTGACGGCAATGACGACAATGACGGGAAAAACGATACGGACCCGGTAGAGAATTTGCTGTCACAGCCGTCGCAGCCGTCACCGAATAACGAAGAGGAGTAACCAAAATGAAAAATATTTTTGAAGAAATGATGGAGCAGTACCGCAGTACCTCTGAGGAGGAGACGATGAGATACGTCCTGAACGGTATGCGAGAGACGCTGGGCAATGACGTGCCGGACGCCGAAAAAGTAAAAACCTATCTGCTGGGCAAAAGCACCAACTTGACACCGGAGGAGCAGTATATAGCTACAGATAAGCTCCTGGAGTGGGCGGAGGTCAACGTCAGAACGATCTGCGATCTGATACGCTACAAGACGCTGAAAAGGTTGGGAGCTGTAAGCTCAGTGGATGAGTTCCTGCGGCTGTTCAAGCCCTAAGTGCCGCCTGTGCGGCGATTTGAGGCGGGGTTCGCAACGGGTAGGGGTAACACAACTCCCGCCTCAGAAAAAGCCCGCGTGGGCGAGATTTTGGAACGCGCGCTACAGATGTTTTTTCCTCTCTTCAGAGAGGGCAAGCAGGCATTTTCTCGAGGCGGTGAGCCTTGCGCGCAATAATGACAAGAACGTCGAGGGTACGATGATAGGACCGGGGTCGCACAAGAAGGTTATCTGGCACGGCAAATGCGGACATGAATGGGAGGCACCTATTCGAAATCGAGTAAATGGCGCAGGGTGTCCGTACTGTTCCCACAATATCGTGCTTCCGGGGTTCAATGACCTTCAAACGCTCCTGCCAGAGCTTGCAAAGGAGTGGTCCGAAAGAAACCTTCCGCTGCTTCCTTCACAGGTCACAGCTCATGTCAATCGCAAAGTGTGGTGGAAGTGCAGTAAAGGCCATGAGTGGAACACCCTGATCTCCACACGTTCTTACGGGAGCAAATGCCCATACTGTAGCAGCATTATAACCTTGAAGGGCTTCAATGACTTTGCGACGA
>JAFSXA010000071.1 GCA_017450135.1 Clostridia bacterium
ATAAGGTTGAGCGGAGTAATATTGTCCGAGGTCGCGCTGCCGCCCACCGCGCCGCAGCCGAGGGTCAGAGCGGGAGCAAGATTGGTGGTGGCTCCGACTCCGCCGAGAGCTCCGGGGGTGTTGACAAGCAGCCTTGAGACCGGCTTTTTGAGCGCGAACTCCTTGATTATCTTTTCGTCGTTCGAATGTATTGTCATTGTATGGCCTACGCCCTCGTTGTAGAGTATCTGCATACATCTCTCGCAGGCGTCCTGCCAGTTGTTTTCGGTATAAAAAGCGAGTATCGGGCAGAGTTTTTCCCTCGAATAGGGATTGTTTTTGCCCACCTCGGTCTGCTCGGACACAAGCACCCTCGTGCCCTCGGGTATCTCAAAGCCCGCCATGTGGGCTATAACGTCCGCGCTCTTGCCGACTATCTTGGGATTCATCGTGCCGTTGGCTCTGAGAATAAAGCCGGAGAGCTTCTTAGTCTCCTCATCGGTGAGGAAATATCCGCCCTGCCTTTTGACCTCGGCAACGACCTTATCCTTGATGCAGGACTCGGTGACTATGCTCTGCTCCGAAGCGCAGATCGTGCCGTTATCAAAGGTTTTGCTGTCAAAGATCCTCTTGACCGCAAGCGGGATATCCGCAGTTTTTTCAATATAGGCCGGGCCGTTGCCGGGGCCTACGCCGATCGCCGGGTTGCCCGAGCTGTACGCCGCCCTGACCATAGCCTCGCCGCCCGTGGCGAGAATAACGCCTACATCGCGGTGCTTGAGCAGAGCGTTGGTCGCCTCCATCGTGGTGAGGGTTATGACCTGGACCGTGTTTTCGGGAGCTCCCGCGCGCCTTGCCGCCTCCTTGATGATGTTGACCGTCTCGAGAATGCATTTTTTGGCGTTCGGATGGGGGCTGATAACGATGGCGTTGCCGGCCTTTATCGAGATTATGGACTTGTACATCGCGGTTGAGGTCGGGTTGGTGGACGGGATAAGCGCGGCTACGACGCCCATCGGGACGCCTATTTCGATTATGCCCTTCTCCCTGTCCTCGTTGATTATCCCGACAGTTTTGATATCCTTGCAGTAATCATATGTGATCGTGCTGCCGAGCAGGTTTTTGAGCACCTTGTCCTCCCAAACGCCGAAGCCGGTCTCCTCAACAGCCATCTTTGCCAGAGGCTCCGCATGAGCCGCGCAGTCCCTGGCTATTTCATAGATGATCCTGTCGATCTGCTCCTGCGAATATTCGGCAAGCTCCTTCTGAGCCGCCTTCGCGTTTGCGACAAGATTTCTCACTTCCTGGATTGATTCGAGATCGCGGTCTAAAGTCACGAGCATTCTCCCCTTTTTAATAATCTATCGGTCTTTGTGCAATTCTGTTTATTTCATTGGCAAAGGCTTCGCAAGCCGCCTTGCATTCAGCCTGATCTCCGACCAGCAGTCCGCCGGCAAAGTTAGTCTCGGTCGGCGGGCCGTAGAATACCTTCAGCTCGACCTGAGCCATCTTCAACGCGGCGTCAAGCCCGCACACTGCCTCCGCAGGCGGCGCGATGAGATAAGCCATCGCCGTCCCCTCGTCCACCTCAGCCTGAGATGAGAGATAGGAACCCGTCCGTGAAATGCACTGTGCAAAATATACTATGGAATCGTCATCGTTCGCGCTGACGAACGCGGCGTCGTTTTCAATATAGCTCAGGGCGGCGGCGACTCCGCTTTTGACCTCGGCGGGATCGGGCGAACCGAGTATGCCGATAAACTCGCCCGCAAGCTTGGTCGAAGCGTTCGATGAGCCGGCGTACATACTGCGCGCATAAACCACGCGGCAATTCGCCTTTTTGGTGGCCTCGTCGAGCGCAGCGTAAGAGACGTCGTCGCAGTCCGTTGTTATGATGCCGAGCGACCTGACATCCCCGGGAGCGTTCATACCGGCGAGCAGGGCTGCGTCGGCATTCGGAATGATCTGCACGCCGAGTATTTCGGTTTTCATTCTGTCACCTTTCAACTCATCATCACCGCCGGTTTATTTTTTAAGATTAACTCCGCTGGCCTTGTTCTTCATTATCATATCAATGACCTCGGAG
>JAFSXA010000072.1 GCA_017450135.1 Clostridia bacterium
ACGCTGAAAAACGGCGACAGTATCAGGTTCGTTTATACCTGCGAGCTTTCGGATATTGAATGACGAGATATCTTGATTTTTGCCAAGCCGTATTGTATAATACTGTCACGACTGCGTGATGATCCGGACCTGAACCGCAGGCCCGGATCTGTTTTTTGAAAGGAGGCGGCGGCATGAAAAAATTCATTCTCAGGGCGGGCAGACTCTGCCTTTCCGTTCTGATCTCGCTCGCGCTGGTCTCCGTCTTTTGCCTTGTGTTCAATTATACCGGCTGTCATATCTCCAACCCGTCGGGCAGCACCGATTACAAGTGGGAGAGCCGCCAGTTTTTCTCCACCATGAAGGAGGGTCTCTCCTGGTTCAGATTTGACAAAAACGGTTTCAACAACACCGACGACGCTCCGTTTGAGGAAAAGCCCGTGGACATTCTGCTTATGGGCAGCTCACACATGGAGGGAGTCAACCTGCCCAAGGATAAAAACGTCGGCCACCTGCTGAACGAATACCTGCCCGGCATGAGGACGTACAATATCGGTGTGTCGAGCCACGGGATATATACCAACGTCAGAAATATGAAAACAGCGTGCGCCGAGTTTTCGCCGCGCGCCTACGTTGTGCTGGAGGCCAATTTCGTGACACTGAACGCGGAAAAAATGAAGCAGGTCATCTCCGGAGATTATCCCGATATTGAGTCCCACGATTCGGGTCTGATGTACAGGATACAAAAGACCGTTCCGGCGGTAAAGTCTCTCTACAAATCTCTGACGGAATGGAAGGACGTGTCGTCCGTCAGCGGCGCTGAAGCCGATTTTGCGGACAAGCCGTCGGCAACGTCTGCGCCGGATTACGAAAAAACGCTCAACGCCTTCCTTGCCCTCGCCGCCTCACAGGTTCCCGAGGGCAGAAAGCTTATCATATTTTTCCACCCTGAGACCTATATCAACGGGCACGGCGGCTTTGAGACCCGCACGGACGAAAAGGATCTGGCTCTTTTCGAGGAATGCTGCAGGGAGAACGGAATAATCTTTATTGACGAGACTCAAGCGTTCAAAGAGCTTTACCTTGAAAAGAATATTCTCGCCCACGGCTTTGTCAACACCGCCGTCGGCTACGGCCACCTTAACGAGGAGGGGCATCGCGTTATAGCGCAGAGCGTTGCGAGGGCGATCAAAAACGATACGGAGGGGAATGCCTGTGACGCTGAATAGTTTGTACTTTTTACCCTTTGCCGCCGCATCCGTTTTGTGTGTGTTCCTGGTCGGCGCCGTATTCTCCGCCGCTCACAGGAAAGCCGCTCCGGCGCAGAGGATCGCACTGCTTGTCATCAGCTATATCTTTACCGCGCTGTTTGATTACAGATTCTGCCTGATTCTGCTGGCGGCCACTCTCGTGACCTATTTCGGCGCTCTGCTGACTCAGAGGGGAGCCAAATGGGCCTTTCCGGCTTCGGTCGTTCTGCTTGTCGCCGCGCTCGGGTTTTTCAAATACGTCAACTTTTTCCTTGAGAGTGTGGAGAAGTTTTTCATAGGCGGTATCGGCACGTTGAACATCATCCTGCCCGTCGGCATCTCGTTCTATGTATTTACGGCGATAGGCTATCTTGCCGACGTCAAAAAGAAGAAGTATGCTGCCGAAAAGAACTTTGTGAAGGTGGCTCTGCTGCTGGCCTATTTCCCGAAAATCATTTCCGGCCCGATAGTCAGGGGGGATGATTTTTTCCCTCGGCTCGAAGACTATTGCGGGATAAAGTATAAGAATTTTCAGACAGGTATACAAAAATTCGCTGTCGGTCTGTTCAAAAAGATCGTTTTGGCGGATCATCTCGGCGTGTTTGCGGATGACTTTTTCGCCTCGCCCTCAGCCTTCAATACAGGAACTGCACTGCTGGCTGTTTTCAGCTATTCCTTGCAGATATACTTTGATTTTTCCGGCTACACGGATATGGCGATCGGCATTTCGGAGATATTGGGAATAAAGCTTTGCCCGAATTTCGACCTGCCGTACCTTGCAAAGAATCCGTCCGACTTCTGGTCACGCTGGCATATCAGCCTCTCATCCTGGCTGCGGGACTATATCTATTTCCCGCTGGGCGGCAGCCGCAAGGGATCGCAGAGAACTTATTTCAATCTGATGGCAGTCATGCTTATCAGCGGCCTCTGGCACGGCGCAGGCTATACGTTCATCCTGTGGGGCTTATTACACGGGCTTTACAGCTGCGCATTCAGAATAGCAGACAGGTTTTCCGGCAGCAGGCTTTCCGGCTCAGATAAGGCGCCGGTCAAGGCCGCCTGCATTCTCTGCAATTTTATAATTGTGAGCTTCTTTTGGATATTCTTCAGGGCGAGCAGCTTTTCAAACGCACTTGCCGTGATAAAAAGCTGCTTTACCGCGCACGGCGGTATTTCGCAGCCTTACACCTGGAGCTTCTTTGCCGCCGCTGTTCTGCTTGCGGCGACCGTCGCCGCTATTGCCGTATCGCGCAGGAAAAAGCTTAAAAAAACAGTGTCGTTCTATCCTCTTGTCGATCTCGGCACTCTGAGAGGGCAGGTGCTGTTTATCTGCTTTGCCGCCGTTACGATAATCATGGGCTATTTCGGGCACACCGCATTCATTTACGGTAATTTCTGACACGCGCATACTTTTTACACTTCTCCTGTGTAAAGGGTTCGGTCGAGTCAAGGGCATTGAAAAATGTATAATAAATTGATTTTCGGATCTACAAAATTAAAAGATTAAAAATTTTTGGAAAGTCAAGCGGCAAAGATTAAAGATTAAAAAATTTATCATTTTGTATTGTATTTTGACGGATTATCTATTATAATATAGCTGATGGTATGTGAATATTTTTTCATTCCGGAGGGCAACACATGAAAAAGGATGATTTAATAGAAATAGACGTGGTTAAGCTGCTGTTGGCTATTTGGCACAATATTATCATAGTAATACTTGTGGCGGCGGTGTTTGCGGTTGCGACCGCCGGCTTTACCTATGCTTTTATTGAGCCGACCTATGACGCCAGCACGATGATCTACGTCAACAATAATAACAAGTATTCCTCGGATCAGGATTCAAGCATCTCCTCCTCGGCGCTCACCGCCGCTCAGGAGCTTGTCAATACCTACATAGTTATTCTCCAGTCGAGGACGACTATCTCGGAGATTATCGAATACGCGAATCTTGACATGAATTACGCTGATCTTAAAAAGATGATCACTGCAACACCCGTAAACTCCACCGAGTTCTTTGAGGTAACGGTCAGGACGAAGAATCCCGCCGATTCCGAAAAGATCGCAAACGCCATCGCCCACGTGCTGCCCGAGCAGATAACGGAGACGGTCGAGGGCAGCTCGGTCAAGGTCGTTGATTACGCGGTCAAGCCGACGTCGCGCTCCGGTCCGAATTACATCAAAAACTCGCTTGTCGGCGCGTTTCTCGGTATGCTTATCAGTATGATATTCATAGTTGTCAGAGAGCTGTTCAACGTATTCATAGTAGAGGAGCAGTACCTGACGAAGAATTACAAGTATCCGGTCCTTTCGGTTATCCCGGATATGCGTGAAGGCTCGAGAAGGGGCAGCTATTATTATTCTTCCTATAATTCGCCCTATTCGCAGTATTATTCATACGCGACGCCGAAGGCTGAACAGGATAAACAGGATAAGAAGGATAATAAAGACAAGAAATAAGGAGGCGGTTTTATGGCATTGTTCAAGAAAAAGGATAAAAACGATTCCGAAGCTCAGACCAAAAACAAAAGAGCCATTACCACTGAAGACAGGCTCGCCATGTGCGATAAGATCAGTTTTGCCGCCGCTGAGGCGTACAAGCGCCTGAGGACAAACATCCTCTTCTCTTTCCCGGATGATTATTCCTGCCACATTATCGGCGTTACGAGCTCCATCAAGGGCGAGGGCAAAAGTGTTACCGCGGTCAACCTTGCGTATACCATGGCTCAGAATAAAAAGAGAGTCCTTCTCGTTGACGGCGACATGAGGATCCCGACCGTTACCAAAAAGCTGGATTTCCACGTCAAAAGCCCCGGACTCTCCAACCTGCTTGTCGGTATGAACGAGATCGACAGCACCATTCAGAGATATGAGACCGAGGAGACGCACACGTCCTTCGACGTTATGCCCATCGGCGATATCCCGCCGAACCCGGCAGAGCTTCTCAGCTCCAACCGTATGGTTGAGCTTATGACCTCGCTTAAAAACTATTATGACTATATTTTCATTGATCTGCCGCCCATTTGTGTTGTAACCGACGCTCTGATCGTTTCCCGCGTAGCTGACGGTATGATAGTTGTTGTCCGCCAGGATTACAGCCGTACCGACGCCCTCAAGGACGCTACAAAACAGCTTGAATTTGCCGAGGCGAATATTATAGGATTTGTATTCAACGGCGCTTCACAGTCCGGCAAGTCCTACAAGAGATATTCAAGAGCCGGCAAGTATTACAGCCGTTATTACAGCCGTTATTACAATCGCTATTACAGCCGTTACTACAGCAGCAGATACTATACCTATAAGACGAGCGATTATCTTGAGGATAACCGTAAGGCTAATAAGAAGCAATGATAGATTTTCACACCCATATTTTACCGGCTGTTGACGACGGCAGTCAGAGCGCGGAAGAATCATTGAAAATGGTCACCTCCCTGAAATCCCAGGGGATAGATACGGCGGTAGTCACCCCGCACTTCTATGCGGACGAGGATAACCCGAGAAGGTTCGGCAAAAGAAGAACCGAGGCTATGCATAAGCTGAATGATATGCTCAAAGGCAGCTCCACGGAATTCAACATAGTCCCCGGCGCCGAGGTCGCCTACTTTGAGGGTATCAGCGACTGTGAGGAGATACTCGATATGAAGATAGGCGATACGCCCGTTATGCTTATCGAGATGCCCTTCAGTTCATGGTCGGAGCGTATGCTCAACGAGCTTGACGGCATATACTATAAGAACGGCACAATCCCTCTTTTGGCGCACCTTGACCGCTACATAAGAATGTTCAACAATAAAAAGCTTGCGGATAAGCTCTCGGGCCTGCCGGTGCTTGTTCAGGTGAACACGAGCTTTTTCCTTGACAAAAAGTTTTCAAAGCTCGCCTTCTCCATGCTGACAAAGGGGCAGATACACGTTATAGGCTCGGATTGTCATAACATGGATTCGCGCAAGCCGAATATGGATGAGGCAATGCAGGTGATTGAGAAAAACCTCGGCCACAATTACATCCACGAGTTGGAGCACAACGAAAGGGTCATCTTCTCCTCGGAGAGGGAAAGGATAGAGAGACTGTTCATTTGATCCAAACTTAACAAAAGGCCATCGGTATTTTACTTTACCGATGGCTTTGATGTTTCCTGATAACAATTTAATTCAACTCTTCTTTTTGCGCCTGAGTATGACGGAGAGCTGCTTAACCTCCGCGACCATAAGCCTGGGATCGAGACCCTTCATCATGAGGCTGTTGTTGGGTCTGAGCGGCTTGAAAATGAATCCAATGACGACGTTTGTAAAGAACTGCGTCACCAGCGAGGCGATAGCAGCACCTATGATGCCCATGCTCGGAATGAGCAGGAAATTCAGTATGATGTTGGCTACAGCTCCGGCTAAATTTATCCTCCACAGATACTTTTGCAGATCCTGAGCCAGCAGCCAGATGTTCCTGACAGAGCCGATGTAGGAGAACGTAGTGTACCAGACGACTATCGAAAGGGAGGGGGCGGCCGGCAGATACGCCGCGCCGTAGAGTATCCTTATCATCAGCTTGGAAAATACGCTGATGACAAGGCACTGGGCAAATGCGAAATAGATTATTATGGAATAGAGCTCCGAGACTCTTCTTTGGAAAAGCAGTTCGGACTCTTTTTTTGCCTCAAATATCATCGGCCTCATCGAATCGATTATGGCGGTGAACACAAAGCTCGTCATGCTCGCGCAGGCGACTGCGGCGGAATAATAGCCCTCCGCAGTGTTGTCTATCATGAGCTTTATCATGATCTTGTCGGTCTGCGCAAAAATAACGACCATCAGCCCGGAGATTATGAAATACTTGCTCTTTGAGAGCATCTCCATACCGAGCTTGAACGAGAACGAGAGCTTCTGATCGGCGATCTTTTTATAGATTATCAAAAGAATGACCGAAATGAGCGCATAGTCAAGCGCCTGTGAGATCGCGAACCAGTGGACGCTTTTTTCGCTGACAAGCAGATAGATTTTGTAGGCGGAGACGATTATGTAAGCCGTGAGCATGGTCAGCGAGGTGTATTTTGAGAGCAGCTTCGCCTGGAACCAGTATTGGGTCAGCTCTGTCGCCTGGAAGAAAAGGCTGATACTGTAGAGCGCGCAGACGATTATCGTGTCCTTCTCCGTCCGATTGACTATCATCGCAAAGGCTGTTACTCCGACCATGCCGAGCAGGGAGGCCGCCATCTCGAACACGAGGGCGGAGCCGAGTATCTTACCCTCTTTTTTCGGCGCGTTGATGATCTCCTGAACAAGAGTTGAGCGCAAACCGAGCTGGGTTATCGGCACAACGAAGGCGACAACCGACGCGGCGTAATTGATTATACCGTAATTTGAGGGTCCGAGGTATCGCGCCGATATCATTCCGATGATAAGTCCGAGCACGGATTGAACTATTTTGCACGCGATTATCCACGCGGCGTTTTTTACCGATCTGATGTTTTCCATTTAATCGCTTCCGTAAATGTTATATATAATCCGTATAAGGTCTTTCGGTATCTATTTTATCAAATTTATGGTGGGAGACGCACTGCTCGGCAGGCGGATCCTGCCTGTAATCGCCGTATTTGCGTGTGAGGTATGAGTCAAAATCCTCCGGGACCCTGACGCGCAGCCCCTCAAATTCCGCGAAAGCCCCCTCGCCGTAGATCGACTTAGGGATGTAGTCGAGTCTGCCCATGCGGTTGCCGTGACTGCAAAGTAGCTCCGAGTCCGCACAGCCGTATTTTTTAATAAGCCTTTCAAAGCTCTCCGCCGGCCTTGCTATTCCTTTGTTGCGGTACAGGAGCCTGTAAAGCTTAACAGCGGCGCCGAAGCTTCCCGTGCTAACGCCGCTGTACATTGCGGAATTCTTCGCCTTGTAGAGCAGCTTTTTCGTTTCAAGATACTTTTGAGCCGCCCGGCCTTTCGGGTAGCCGTCGAGCGGGAAAATATCTATATATATCCCGTGATTGATTTTCAGGTGGCCTGCGCCGGACTCAATAAACGTCGTGTCGGAATTCCTGAGCTTGGCGTAGATGCCCGGGAACATGGGGTCGCTCTTATAGGTCTGCAGAAAAAGGTTGTCCGGCAGGAGAGCCGGAGCCTCTCGCAGAAAAGTCTCGTAATCCTCGCGGAGAAGATCAACGTCCACGTCGTCGTCCCACGGGATGAATCCGCCGTACTTGATCGCGCCGAGGGCTGAGCCGCTCGACAGATAATAGCCTATGCCGAGCTTGCCGCAGACGTCGGTGAATACCTTCAATATATCAAATTCAGCTTGCTGGATCCGGTTCATTTCAAGCGACCTTTCGTCAGAATTCGCAGCTCCATACCTTGATATCCGATTTGCCGTAGATGGCGTCGATTCTCTGCTGAACCATGTCGGCGCTGACGTCGTTCTTCATCACCGCCTGCAGGAAGCCGCCGCCGCCTGCGCCGCAGATCATTCTGCCCTCGATAAGATCCTCGGTGATATCAAAGATACCGTCGATGACCTCGTTGGTGCAGCCGCTGTCAAACTTCTTGGAATACTCCCAGTGTTCGCTGAGCAGGGCGGCGAATTCATCTATATTGCCTTCCCTGAGCGCGTCTGCCATACGGTAGGCGAGGTCGGTTATCCTCTTGTATATATCGAGAGTCTCCCTGTCGGAGCAGAGGTATTTCTCAACCACGTTTTGCAGCAGGTTTTTGGCAAGTCTGCGCTGGCCGGTGTATATTATGATAAATCTTCTGTTCAGTTCGTCGAGCGTCTTCCCGGACAGCTCCAGATGCTCGCACTTTATCTGTTGATCGATACCGGGCTCAGAGGTCAGCAGCTTGATCCCGGGAGTAAGCCCTCCCGCCTGATCCTGCCAGCCGCCGCCGGTGGACATAAGCTGCTCCATGCAGAGCACGCAGGAGTAAATCGTTTGCAGCTCAGGTTGAGCGCCGAAGAATTCGCATATGCTCTTTACACACGCCGCGGCGAGGATCGAGCTTGTGCCGAGCCCCGAGCCGAGCGGGATGTTGTGTACGTGAGTCGTTATTTTAAAGCCGCCGCCTATGCGCGTCAGTATCTCATCGAGGCTGACATCTCCGGTCAGCGGAATAACTCCGCAGACTATCAGCGAAGCCTTTTTGAGAATGAAGGGATCGCCTGAGTCGTTGCAGCGCCTGAGCTCAGATATCTCAGTGAAGACCCTGCGCGAGCCGTTGTCTATACTCTCGAGGACGATGGCCTTTTCGGGTATCCTCTCTATCCGCGCCACTACTGATTTTTCCGAGTTGATGATGATGGCGGAATTCAGCACGGCGCCGCCGTGTTCAAGGCAGTAGGGCGGAGTGTCGGTCCAGCCGCCGCCGAAATTGACCCTTGCGGGGAGCCTGGTGCAGACCTTATCCTTTTGAATAGCCGCGCCGAGGACAGGCAGATGCTCGGTGCCGCCGATGATGGCGTCCTTAATGGCCGAGAAGCAGGATAGAAAAAGGTTCCTCTTTTCTATTTCCGATTTGCTGATGTTTGCAAGCAGAACATAGAGCCGCAGCTTGGTGCCGAGGATCTCCGGATCGTCGACGCCGAGCGCGTCTGCGTCTTGCAGGAGAGTTTCGGTAACGGCCTCAGGCATATATTTGCAGTTTTTTTGTATGATCTCCCCAATCGGAATACGCTTCCTGACGGCGTTCTTGATGTTCGCCGTTTTTACAAGCTCGCGCAGTCTGTCAAAGCGGTTGTAGATACCGTTGAGGTCTGCGCGGTTGAAGCTCTCCTCAAGGGAGGTCATTTCTTCTGTCTTTTCACCTCTCAGGGTCAGGTGTATGGCCTCATCAACAGTGTCGCAGACAGGGAAGCACCTGTAAGTCCACAGCGGCTCGTCTATCCTTTTACCGAAGTGGTACGGCTCCTTGGGGTTGTCATTCACCCCGTAGAACCGCGCAACGTATCTGCCGTCGCGCAGCTTGAGAACGTGGAGAACGGTGTTGTCCGGTACGGTCTCACCGCTGATATCCGCGCAGGATATTACGCAGCCGGAGCCGATAACGGTGCCCTTTCCTATATGGCAGTCCTCGATGTAGCTGCCGTAACCGACGCTTGCCTCCGGGTCGATATAGGAGTTTGAGGCCGAAAAGTCCCGGTCGGTATTGTTCGTATTTATATTGGGCGCCCAGTCGAGGAAATGGTAGTTGGATATCTTATCGGTCATCAGGGAGAGCATTTCCCTGGTGGTGCCGAAGTGGATGAAGGAGGCGGGGGAGAACCTTATCAGATGCAGGGAATAGCCGCTGAGAACTTTCCAAAGCTTTTCTCTGCAGACTCTGAGCTCATCGGAGAACTCGCCCTCGGGCGTCTCTTTATAGAAGTTTTCGAGGGTTGAATCCTCGGCGAGGGAGTAGAGGAAATCCGCATAGAAGGAAATCCTTACCTTGTCGTTGACAAATTCATCGTAGCCCTCCTGCGTGTCGACCAGTGAGTAGAGATCGTCGCACATCTTGCCGCTGAACAGCACGGCGCCGGTGTCGATATCCACATTGCCGTCGCTGTCCTCTGCGCCTGAGCTGCGCAGCACGTCGACGCTCTGCTTGTGCAGGAAGCGGCATACGTCATCGTTATCGTTTGAAAGGTATACGCCGTGGCCGGAGCCGATCTCTGCCGGGCATTTTATGGAAAAGGCCGCCGCGCCGTAGTTGTAAAACTCAAACTGGAGCGGATTGAAGAGCAGAAGAACGTCACCCGAGCAGACAAGCATACCCTCGGACATCCTTGAAGCTATGCCGTGAAGGGATATCATGAACTCGTCAAATATGGTGGATCGCTTGCCGTCGAATATCAGCCTCGGCACAGGGGAGAAGAGCTTGCCGCAGGCGGAATACTGCGGTATCCTCTTGGAATCTCCGCCGGAGTGTATGACGAGGATCTTCTTCCCTTTGAACGAAGGCTCCCTGCTTCTTATATATCTCATCACATTCAGGGTCGCTCCGCCCGAACCGACGCGTTTGCCGTCGGGGTCGGGTATAACGGCGAAATGAATGCTCTTGGGCAGCATATTGTGGCGAAGCCTGTAATCTATCTGATCCCTGTAGGTTTCCGCCTGCGCATCGTTCGAGGCGGTCAGGATAACGTAGTCCCACACGGAGGAATCGTTGAATTTGAGGGCTTCCGAATACTTTTCGTAAGTATCGAGATAGCCCTGTCTCAAAAACAGATTCTGGTATCTTGCCATCAATGGTCACCTCCGGCCATTATTTTTTCAGGTCGTCGTATATACTCAGCAGCGTGCTGAAATTGGTTTCGGGGTCGTGGGTCTTAAGCGCCCTTTCTCTTGCGGCGGCGGACTGCTTCTGCGCCAGGTACTCGTTCAGGAACAGCTTTTTGACGTGTGCGGCGAGCTTGTCCGGCCGGTTCCATTTATAGAACAGACACTCCTTTTTATCCTCCGCGAGCGAGCTTATGCCGCCCACCGCCGAGCTGACGCAGGGCACGCCGAGTATCATCGCTTCGCACAGGGAATTCGGGGAATTTTCCACCGACGAACAGCAGACGAAAACATTCGTCTTCAGCAGACGGCCGCAAATCCCTTCGGCGTCGAGCCTGCCGAGGAAAACGACGTTGTTTTCCAGCTTGTATTTTTTAATCAGTTTGCCGATATATTTTTGGTAATAGGTCTGTCTCAGGGTCTGGGCAAAGCTCAGCTTCAGCGGATCCTGACCCGTTGTATACAGGATCGCGTCCGGATACTCCGCTACTATGTCCGTCATCGCCTTGAGCGCCAGATGGAAGCCCTTGAGAGGGTAGTTTGACTGGGCGACGAAGATGCTGTGCCTTTCGCAGTTGCTCAGCTCCCACTTGTTTTCATAGAAGGGGGCGCGCAGAGTCTCGTTGCACCTGTAGTAATTGACGTCAGGATTCAGCGAGCGGACGTATTCCTCATCCCATGCGGTTCTGCCGGAGACGTTGCGGGCTATTTTTAGCGCCTCCGTTTCGTCCTCTCCGCGGTCCGCAAAATCGTTGCGCTGATCCTTTATACTGTTGCCGCGCAGAAAATCGCGCAGTGAATATGCTTTTACAACCCTGCCCGGCAGATCCGCATAGTAGGCTTCCGCGCATTTTGCGGCAAAGCCCTGGATAGTCACCAGCGTTTTGTCAAGCAGACCCCTGTCCCTGCAAACCTGAAGCATGACGAGGGTGTGACTGAGCTCTGTACCGAATATATGTATGATGTCCGGGTCGTAAGACTTGATTATCTTGCGGAATCTTTCCTTAAGGCTGCTGCCTGAAAATGAGCGGCAGATAAGCTTGCCCGAGGTGAAATCCCTGTCGCCGAGCGACCCTCCGGGAAAACAGACGCAAAGCTCGGTGTTCTCACGCTCGGAGAGCTTCTCGGAAATGAGACTAAGCCAGCCGCCGCTGACCGCCGACGGAACGCCTAACTCTGCGGATACCTGCGGAAGTATTATGTTGCACAGCCAAAGGATCTTCATATTCGACCCCCGTTATATGTTTTTTATATAGGCAGCAGGATTACCCGCCCATATCTGACCGGCGGGGATATCCTTCGCGACCACGGAGCCCGCCCCGATTATGGAGCATTCTCCGATGGTTACGCCCTTGAGTATCGTTGAGCCTGCGCCGATAAAGGCGTCCGCGCCTATCGTAACAGGGGAGCAGACGGGCTTGTCGGTCGCCGGATCGCGCCTTTTTTCATAGTCGAGAGAGTGAAAATCTGTGTCGTAGACCTTGACTCCTCCGCCGATCTTAACGTTGTCGCCTATCTCTATTCTGCTGGCGCTGACAAGCGTGCAGTTGGATAAGCCGACGTTGTCGCCTATCACGATACTGCCCTTGCGGAAGGTTTTCAGCACGCACACGTCGCCCGCGCCTATCGCGTTGTAGCTCTTTCCGGAATTGATCCTTACGTTTTTCCCGATATGTATGTTTCCGTAGCTTGTAACGGACACTCTTCCGTTTATTACAAGACCGGCTTCGGTTTCAACGCCGTTGAGAGCGAGCCTGCAGCGGTTTGCCGCGGCGTTGAACGGTTTGGCCGCGAGCCTCTTGATTTTGTTGATCACGCGCATGGCGTTCCTTGAGTTAGATTTTCGTGAACTCATCGTTAAACATTCCTTCGCTGCCGTCATTTTCTCTGTTGCTCCATTTTTCGGGAGCGACCGTGATCTTGTCATCATGATCTCCGAGCACCGCCGCCCACCAGCTGAAGGTGCTGTTGGATATTATAAAGTGCCTGCAGGCGGACATCAGCCTAAGCTCCTCGTAGTCCGGATTGTCAAGATTGACGTACACGAGGTCGGCGTCAAACCGGTAATTCTCCTTGATCCATTCAAGGTCGTCCGAGGTGTTTGAGAAGACGTAAAAGACGGGGTTTTCGATTTTTTGCTTTATATACTCAACCGCTCTGCGGTAGTAATCATAGTCGCAGACCTTAAGCCACGAGTTGACGTCCTTCAGGTAGTCGCCGCGCCTGATGTGCAGGCAGACGGCCTCGGTGTCGGCGATCCTATCGAGCATCGCCGCGTTCTCCGGCGTAGGCTTGTCGCTGACTGAGAGCTCTTTTTTTAGCTCTGCAACGTTTTCGGGAAGTGCGTCGAAGCCCTCGTAGTTGCCGAAAACGAACTTGTTCCTTTTTCTTGATTCAACGTAAGGGGGCACGACGAACGCGCCGTCGGAGACGTACAGCCCTTTTCTGCAGTCGGAAGCATATTTTGCAGAGCGGTTCATCCTTTTGCCGAGGACAAACCATCTGAAAAAATCAGCCTTGTAGACGGCGAGCATCCTCAGCAGGAATTTGATGAAATAGCGCAGGTTTTCACTGCCCTTGAGTACTCTGACGTCCTCGGGCAGAGAAAAGTGCTCGAGCGAGCAATGCCTTGTCCCTCCGAGTGAAAAATTGCCGAGCCTGTAGAGATAGGTGCAGAATGCGATATCGTCGCCTGTGCGGGCGGCAAGCTTTTTGGCGTATGAATACTCAAAAAGCTGATTGCCGAGTCCGTCCTTCAGAATGTATACTATCACTGATTTTTCACCACACGCCATTTGATTTTCTGATCGAGTATAAGAATGAGCAGCAGCAGCACGAAGTAAACCGTGGTTCGCTGAATGATATACGCGTTGACCGCCATGAACAGCGCGCACCATACCTCGATCTGCGTAACTGCGACGGTATAGAAAATGTTCTGAGTTGCTCTCACTTTAAAGTGGCTGATGTAGGCCAGAGCGGTGAACAGCATCGAGAAGATCGGCGAGCCGACAATGCCGAAGTGGGCGTAGCCCTGAACGATGGTGGGGAGTATCTTGTCTCTCATGCCGATGTAGGACAGGTAGAATTCCTCCGTCGTATTGCCCGCCTCATAGAATATCCTGTTTATCCACGGATAGGAGGATATCGTGTCGTCGAGGAAGGTTACAAAGTTTATTCTCGACGCGAAGCTGTCCATCGAGGTCAGTCCGTTTGAAACGGGGTAGGCTCCCTGGAAATATTCGTTGAAATATTCGGCGGAGAAAATGTTCGATATGGCCTCCGAGAACGTCTGCGTGTCATGTATCATCTGTTTTGTAACGGAGGATATGATAAGAATGAGGATGAAGCCGACGCCGCCGATGCTGAGGATTGCATTTTTATATTTCGGGAAGGATCGGGTCAGAACAACGTAGCCGACAAAGGAGCTCGTGAGCAGACCCCATCTCGATATCGTGTTGCCGGTGGTCCAGTTACAGGATATGAAAACTATGGTAAGAATCGAGCAGAGGATGAACGACAGGATCTTGTGATTGCGGATCTTTTTGGTCAGCAGAAGGATCAGCAGCGCGTAGATGATGTTGACGCCTATTTTGAAAAAGACGAAAACGAAGCCGTTCATAAGCTCGCTGACCTCATAGGTGAAGGCCTTTGAGAATGAGAAGTTCAGCAGTGACTGCCTCGCCTGGGGATATATGACTATTGCGAGGGCTGTTACGAATATGGTTATAAAAAAGACGACTGCAACTGTGCCGTGCACCTCGGCGTAATTGTCCTCATCACTGCGGCCTTTGAATCTGTACCTTGCAAAAAAGAATTGAACGATAAAGACCGCGAACATTTCATAGAGCATCAGGTACAGCGCCTTGTTGAAATTGGTCGGGTGGATGGTCAGACCGTAATACACGTCCGCCAGCATGGTAATAAATATGGTGAAAACGTAACGGATGAACATTATGATGTTGATGATGGTGAACGCAGGACTGTTCAGCCTCTGGTAAAAGAACGAGAGAAGAAAAAGCAGGACCCCGTATGCGAATGGCAGGATCCAGAAATTCTCCATATCTTCATTTTTGCAAAGAACCGCAGCAAAGACCGACACCACTACGGACAGCGGCGCGAGGATCCACATATAAATGTTGAATTTGAAGGGGTTTTCTTCCCTCAGCTTTTCTATCTCGTATCTATCAGTCATAATTCTCTCCCGACAGGTATTTGTAAACGGTATTTTGCGTCACCTCGGCGGTGCATTTCTCACTGCCGCAGAGGTAGGCCTTCTCAGCGTATTCGAGCAGACAGGATGGATCGTCGACGATACAGCCGAGCTTTTCGCCGAGCTGACTGATATCGTTGACGCATATCGCGGCGTCGTTCTCCCTGAGGAAGCTCATGGACGCGAGCTTTTCGGGCCCGGCGGCGAGGATCGCTCTTGAGGACGCCAGATAATCTGTCAGCTTGGTCGAGAAGGAGAGCCGCCATTTAAGGCTGTCCCTGAGCCCGAACGGTTCTACAAAGAGCAGCAGGTCGGCGTTTTTAAGCGCGCTTTTGATCTGCGCTGAGCTTGCGGGCGGCATCAGGCTGACTCCCTTGCCGGAGGACATCTCCCTGACCATTTTTTCGCTCCTTGCGGAGAGGGAGTAAACGTCGAGAGTCACCCGTGTTTTTTCCCGGTTGATCTCTCCTATGGCGCGGGAGAGAGCGGCTATCGTCTTCCAGCGGCCGGAGGAAATGTTGCCGGTGTAAACTATTTTTATCGGGTCGGACGGCTCCTTCGGTGAGAAGCCGTTGAACTCCGCGCCCTTGTGCAGCAGCACGCATTTGTCTCCGAAGTACTTCCGGTATTCCTCCTTCTGCAGCTCCGAGACGACGAAAAGCGTGTCTGCAAGCCTGACGGAATGTCGCATAACGGCGCGGTTTATAAAGCGGTTTATCCAAAACAGGGGGGAGAAGCTTATCTGCCTGAATGTGTATGTGTCGTCGCCTGTGAAAAGAACCACACGCGCCCCGGTCTTTTCTGCGGCGTGGCGAAGGATGCGGTGCATATAAACCGAGTCGTAGCAGGGCATATATATCACGTCGGGCTGAATTCGCTCCAAAAAAGAATCGAAGCTCTTATTCTTTCTGTTGCCCGCAGCCCAAAGGATGTCCCGCGCCCATATTGCGAGGTTCCAGCGGTTGCGTGAAAAAAAAGAATAAAGCTTCGCGTTTCTCCTGATGTCGTTGTCGTTTTGTTCGGGTATATCGTCCCCGTCGGCATGGGAATATGTGAATTCCCTGCCCAGAGAGGCGTTTTTGTTGAGTATATGTCTGAGAACCTCCTGCTCTGTCACCCTGTAATAGTCGGTGCAGATGGTGTTGGAGATCTTTTCCGCCCTGAAAAAGGCGTTTGCAATACGCTCCTTCGGCCATGAAGCAAAAAAGCTGGACAGAGTGTTTCCGGTGCAGTTGTTGTTATTCCATGCGTTTCTCGTAAGAACGAGAACCTTGGGATAGGTCTGTTCCATTAAGACTCCCTCCTTTTTTGCTTAATCGGGTTTTATCGGTTGCTGCTGAGTCTTTCCACAAGCTCTGCGTGAGCCGCGAGATTGTTTTCCATCAGCTTTTCAAGCTTTGCGCGGTATTCCTCTGAATTCATCTCGATGGATTTGAACGCTGCAATTATCTTGTCAAAGGTGACCGTCTCTATGTCCAGCGCGTAGGCGCTCAGCCCGTTGTCAAGCATGATGCCCTGACCCTTGTTGCCGCCGTAGGTCACAGCCACGCAGGGCACCCCTTCGGCAAGTGAAAAAATAACGGAATGGAAGCGCGTGCCTATCACGGCGTAGAACCTGGAATAGAGCTGCTTGAAATCCATGCAGTCGTATCCGCTGTTGGAAAAAACGGAGTATTCGCCGTCGTTGAGCCGTGCTCTGATGTCGTTTATGCACTTCATATCGCTCTCGTTCAGATTCTCGGCGATAACGTGCTCGATCAGGACGGGATAGAAGCCGTTTTCATACAGCCATTTGCAGGTTTCGGCGAGGGAATCGACATATCTCTCATACTGCTTTTCGATGTTGCCTCCGGTGAACCTGTACGGCCTCGCCGTGATGGCGACCGGCTTGCGTTCCCCGGCGATCTTCAATATCGCGTCGAATTCGGGGAGGGGTCTGCTGCTTTTTTCAAGCGAGAATGCAAGGTCGGGATAGACGTCCGCGTGGATATCGATCTTTGCAAGCATATTCGCCGAGATGGATTCCCTTGCGGTCAGCATTTTGCATTTCGGCAAAACGGATTTGATCTGCCTCTTGACTCCGGGGGCGGAAAAGGGGCCGAAGGAGTTGGGCATGACGTACACCGGCTTTTTCAGCTTAAGGGCGAGCCTGATGTGGTATAGGAAAAAGTAGATGCGGTAGATATCGGCATATGAGCCGTAGGAATGGAGAAAGCCGCCGCCCTTGACGAAGCAGGCGTCGCAGTTTTTGAATTCCTTAAGCGTGCGCTTTTTCGACTTGGAGAGAAAGCACTTGGCAAGCAGCCTTGTGAGCCTGTGCAGCAGCATACCGGTGTTGATGAAGTCGAACGCCGCAATGAATCCCCATTTCAGTATCAGAGGAACGGTATATACGAGGTTGTCCTTGTTTTTGATATTTCTGCCGGGGTGCTCGAGGATGGAGTCGATGGTCTTTATTCCGAAGGCGCTCTTGTCCGCCTCGTTGTGCTTTACGCTGAGAACAGAGTACTCGCCTGTAAAGCCTGCCTCCTCGGCCGTCCTTTTTGTCTGGATAACAAGAGCCTGGTCTCCTCGGTTTCCCTCGTCGCTGCCGGGCAAAATAATGAATCTGTTCAAGTCAACCTCTCCGATTCTTTTCTTGGAACTTTGAATAATTATTATAATTATAGCGCGAAACAAATAATAAGTCAAACTATTTTTGAACAAATACTGCTTTTTTGCCGATACAGAGCGTAAGGTGATAACATCTTGTCTTAAAAACAATGCACATCTTATAAAAAGTTTGCCGATTTGAGTTGATTTTTTAATATCGATATGCTATAATCAACGTAATAATGATGGTGAGTTATAAGCTTTTACCTGATTTAATAAGTCAAATAGGGAGGAATCTTTTCATGAAAAAGGCAAATCGCAAGGTTCTCAAATCTTTGATTGCAGTTGCCGTTGTACTCTGCATGCTCTTCAGCATTGCTCCCGTACAGGCTTTCGCAGTCGGAAGATTATCTCTGCTTTCGCTGTTCCGATCCATAGGCAAGGTTAGCACCCAGACGGTATCGTCACAGTCGATAAGCTCTGAAAACGACACCTTCTACGGTGTATGGAGGTACAGAAAGCTCCTTTCAACCAAGACGGAGGAGTACAGCACGCCGGCTGCATTCTTTTCGGCCATGGGCTCTGCTGACAAGGGTACGTTCTACCTCTATTCTGATTGCACCATGCCCTCCAACGCCACTGTTCCGTCGGGTGTAACCCTTCTTCTTCCGTACAATGCGGACGATACCAAGGGATTTGCCAAGGGCGATACGGGCAATGCCACCTACCGTGAGTCATGGTCCGACCCCTCAACCTATCTTTACCACACCCTTACGATCCCGTCAGGCAAGACGCTCACCGTCAACGGTTCGCTCATGGTCGGCGGTATCTACGGCTATCCCGATCAGTCGCCCCAGGGCCATACCTCCGGCGCGTATTCACAGATCCAGCTTGAGGGTACGATCAATGTCAGCGGAACGATGGACGTATACGGCCTTGTAAAGGGCTCAGGTACAGTCAATGTCAACAACGGCGGTGAGCTTCTGCTCCCGTTCATATTCAATGACTTCGTCGGCGGCACCAATTCCACCAATATGAACGATGCGGGTATTTTCCCGTTCAACCAGTTTGCGCTCAACAATGTCCAGGCAAAGTGCGTTATGAATTACGGCTGCACCGTCACCGGTCACGGTCTGATTTATTTCCATACGCTGGGAACATTCACGGATAAGGACGTTACTATCGTCAGCTCGTCCGAGGGCGCGCTTGTTATGGGCGCCGGTTCAAAGATAACGGCTACATACGACGAAACCAAGAAGGTCGATGTTGAGCTTGTTTCCTCGGGCGGTAGCGCAAACCTTGTCGATTTCGGCAAGCTGACTCTGGAGATCGCCGGCAACGTCACCGCCGGTTCGATCAAAATCAGCTACACGATCTACACGTTCAATTCGGGCGACGTTGTACTGAGCGTTCCCTATACCTTTGACGCAGTCGTCAAAAGCGGAACCTTCAACGTGCCGAACAAATACAGGATCATGCCCGGCTGCACCATGACCGTTGAAAAGGGCTCCACACTCAATCTTACCGGCGAGCTGCAGGTAGTTGACGGCTGGGAGCAGGGCGCCCTCAGCGGCAAGAGGTATCCGACCTCGGCTCAGATGGCTGCCAACGGCTTTTCACAGTCCGGTAATCTCATTATCAACGGCACAATGAATATCCAGTCGGGCGCTAAGTTTGCCGGTATCATTCAGACTACCGACACAACGTCCACAGCTAAGGTCGTTGTCAATTCAGGCGCTACGCTCGGCGGCACGTTCTCAACCGGTATTGATGCAAGCTCGGTTACCTACACTCTCCCGGCGAGGGTTTACACCGGCACAGCGCTCAGTACTATCACAACAGGCAAGACCTACACGGCCTATGCCGATGATTCCTGGACACTTCCGTCATACACGATGAACGTCAACGGCACGACCAAGACCATCACGATAAACGAGACAATGCACGGCAAGTTCTGCAGCCATAATTACACAAGCGTAGTTACGGCTCCCACCTGTACTCAGCGCGGCTATACCACTTTCACCTGCTCTGCGTGCGGCGATTCATATGTAAGTAATTACACTTCCGCTCTGGGCCATGCTTCGGTAACGGATCCCGCGGTTCCCGCGACCTGCACAGAGCCCGGACTCTCAGAAGGCTCTCATTGTTCAAGGTGCAACGAGGTCATTGTCGCTCAGGAGGTCGTTCCGGCTCTTGGACATGATCCGGTAACGGATCCCGCAGTTCCCGCAACTTGCTCATCGACCGGCCTTACAGAAGGCTCCCACTGCTCAAGATGCAACGAGATACTTGTTGCTCAGGAGGTTGTTCCTGCTCTGGAGCATAATCCGGTAGTAGATCCCGCAGTTCCCGCGACCTGCACCGAGACCGGCCTTACGGAAGGCTCGCACTGCTCGAACTGTAACGAGGTTCTTGTTGCCCAGCAGGTTGTTCCCGCTCTGGGACATGATCCGGTTGTTGATCCCGCAGTTCCCGCGACCTGCACTGAGACCGGACTTACAGAAGGCTCTCACTGCTCAAGATGCAACGAGGTTCTTGTTGCTCAGCAGGTTGTTCCTGCTCTTGGTCATAATTACGGCACAGAGGTCACCTTTGAGTGGACAGAGGACGCCGGTGCAGAGTTCGGCTGGACCGCAACGGCATACAGAACCTGCACAAGATGTACCGAAAAGCTTTACGCAAATGTTTCAATAGCGAGAACCGGCATAACCGAAATCACGGCTACCGCTTCCTTCAGCGACGGCGTAACTGCAACTGACGTCAAGAACATAGAAGCTGTGTCCGTCACTCTGAGTGCGCTTGATCCCAACACGATAGCGGTAAACAACGACGCTCATATTATTTACGGTATACCGTTTGAGCAGTCGGATATGATAGATTACATCACGGTTTCCGATTCTTCTGCCACTCTTGCATACAGTACCGGACCGAAGGGTAATCTGACCGCCATTGACGTCTATATGTATGACAGCCTTGTTGCTACATACAAGGTAGTAGTGCTCGGAGATCTCAACGGCGACGGCAGCTGCGACGGCATGGACTATGTAATTGCAGAGTGCATCAGAGCCGGTATGATCACAGAGGCAAACTTCGGCGCCGACTATGCTCCGATGGCAGTTGCTGCCGATATCGATGCCGACGGTGTTGTTTCAGAACTCGACACAGCGGCGATCAATGACCTGGGTCTCGCTCCCGGACTGTTCTTCAAGGCCAACGGCGCGACAATAAGGATCGGCTGAGACCTTAAAGGCAATTAAATTGGCATAATTATATCCAGACTTTTCGGCCTTTACGGTCGAAAAGTCTGTTTCGTAAAAGACGCTTTGCGTTTTGAGAGGTAGTGACGATTTGAAAAACAAACTCTACAGATGCTTGATATCGATCATGCTGGCGATCGCGGTGATGCTGCCGGTCGTTTCCGTATTTGCGTCTGCGATAGCGACCCCGGCGAGTATGTCTCTTGTCTCCGACAACGAGTATATGCTTGCCCCCGGCATCACGCAGAATGAGGTCGTGGCGTATACGGCCGACAGGCAGAGGCTCACCTATTTTGTCTGCACGACCGATCTCAGCGAGGAGACCGCACATTTCATTGTCAACTATAAGAACAATCAAAATCAGGTTTTCGGAATGTCAAAGCTTTCCGAGCAGGTCGCCGCAACGGAGGCTAAGCACGTCGGCGAGGACTATAAGATAGTCGCCGGAACCAACGCCTCTTACTACAATATGCAGACCGGCAGGCCGAAGGGCGCCTTTATAATGCAGGGCGTCGATAACTCCGACATGAAGGATGCCGACGAATACCCGTTCTTTGCCATTAAGAAGGACGGAACACCGATGATAGGCTTCAAAGGAGAGTTCAGCAGCAACCGCTCTCAGCTCAATGAGGCGCTCTCTGCCCACAAGGTACTGGTCAAGGACGGCAAAAATGTGCTGGATCAGCCGAGCATAACGGGCTTCGCATACGATATGACCGAAGATCAGACAAGATATCCGCGCTGCGCTATCGGTCTTACCGCCGACAACAGGATAGTGATGATGATGTGCGACGGCAGACAGTCGCCGTATTCTGCGGGTATGACGCACAACGAGCTGGCTGAAACGATGCTCGCTCTCGGCTGTGTCAACGCCCTGAAATTTGATGAGGGCGGTTCGGGAACCTACGGATGCCACCGTCCCGGCTCCGATAATTTTGAGATCATCAACAAGCCCTCGGACGGCGCGGAGCGTTCGATAGCGAACTCGGCTATGATAGTGTCGACCGCCAAGCCTACCGGTGAGCTGGACAAAGCGAGCCTTTATACGGATTATGATTATCTGACTCCCGGCTCTCAGGTCACTATCTCTGCCGTCGGCTCGGACGTCTGCGGATATTCCGCAGATATACCGGAATCCGCATATTACTCCCTGTCCGACAGCGGTATGGGCACGCTCGAGGACAACGTGTTTACAGCCGGCTCAGAGCTTGGACAGGTTACGCTGAACCTGAATTACGGCGGCAGGATAATCGGCAGCAAGGAGCTGCAGATCGTTATTCCCGATCAGATCTTTTTCCAGAAGCAGGTAATACCGGTCACCTACGGCAGTGTTACAAGGCTGCCGCTCCTTGCAACGTTCAACAGTATCGCCGTCGCGATCAACGGCGACGATATTGTCACCAAGGCCGCAGAGGATATAGAGGATCTGGTCGACAGACCGGATATCAACGGCTATGTTGAAGGGCTTTACTATCATGCGCCCGAGCAGACCTGCGGTATACGCTCCACCAAGCTGTACGCCATGCTTGCGACGGATGAGACCGGCGACACGATAATTGAATCGAAGCTGGAATTCCACAGGGAGAGCGAAACGATATTTGACTTTGAAGAGGCAATGGTGAATTACAGGAACGCCGCTCTCAACAGAACGATCACAAATACCGTAACGAATGACAACATATCCTACGTTATTCTCAAGGACAGCGACCCGATCGAGCTTGAATACACCCTCGGAATGAATATGGAGAATCTTGAGCTGCCCTCTGTGCTCAAGCCTCTTTGGGATTCGTTCGGCGAGGGGCTCGGCGGCAACGTGTGGGGCGCTTTCCTCAGACTTGCCAACAAGATAGATAAACAGTCGAATGTCGTAATGACGCTGAAGTTTGACGAATCCTTTATTATCGGCGACACCTCAGATATTTCTTCGACCCTGCCGATGTTTGCCATTGACAGGGATGCGATCACGATAGACAACGAAAAGAATGAGCTTTCCATAGTTTTCAAATGGGATCAGGCGTTTGTTTCAAGCCTGCTTCAGGGCTCCGGTTCCATCGATCCCGCCGACGTCGATCCGATCGCTCTGGTTACGGGTATCAAGGCGGTGCTCAAGGAAAATGCGGTTTTTGACGAAGAGAACAAGATCGATATAATCAACAGCGCTAAGGTTTCGTATGAGATGGTCGCCATCAGTACCTCGGCTCATAATACTGCGGCGAGGGAAGAGACCCTGAAGGCGTACTGTTACGTCGATCCCAATGATCCCAATATAAAAGGCATCGACGTCGTCGGCGACTATTTTGAGGTCGAGGACAACATCATGCTGTACAGCGCCGCTTCGGACGGCTGGAATGCCGACGGAACAGCCTATTACTATAACGGAATTGCCCTGACCGAGCCTACGGTCATCGACGGCAGCGTGTGCTATTTTGATACTAACGGCGTTTACGATCCCTCCTATAATTATTCCGGTCTTATAAAGGACGTTAACGGCAATCTCTACTATGCCGTTATGAACAATCTTTCGACCGGATGGGTCTATGACAACGGCAATGATTATTACTTCGACCCGGTAACTAAGCAGGCTGCGGACGGTGAAACCACTATCGGCGGATACAGTTATAAATTTACCGACAAGGTTCTGACAAGAGGCTGTTTTGTTATGGATACGAACGGTAAGATGAAGCTGATGTGGGCGGGACGCTTCCTGAGTATGCAGTGGATTGAGATGGAGGGCGACACATACTACGTCAGCTATGACAAATATGTGCAGACCGGGCTTTCGGTCATTCTCACCTCCGTCGGCGGCTCCTCCTATGCCTATCGTTTTACGGACGAAGGCAAGCTGATATCCAGAATAACCGAGGACGGCACCTATGTTGACGAGAGCAGGGGAGCCTGCGTGGTACAGAACGGGGTTGCAACCGCGCCCGGCCTTATCAAGGCCTATAACGGCTGCTATTATTACATTGCGACCGGCAGATTTTCCGCTGCAGACACAACCGTCAGCATACCGGCGTCAATGACCAACGGCCTGCTGCCTGCGGGAACGTACTCGTTTGGCTCCGACGGTAAGATGATCAACCCTCCGGGCGGGGAAAAGAACGGTATAATCACCGAGGACGGCGTCAGGAAATACTATATCAATGGTGTATGCCAGACAGGACTCAGGCTTATTGACGGTGATTATTACTATTTTTCAGAAGAGGACGGAGCCATGTACACAGGCGTCATGAGCGCTCTTACTCCCGAGGCTTCCAACGGATTGCTCACGCAGACGACCTCGTTCAGATTTTCACCGACCTCCGGCAAGGGCACTGTTTTAGATGTTGAGGGCTTCTCCGGCAATCACAGCAACAGGATATTTACTGTTGACGGCAAGCCTCTTACCGGCCTTTACAGGATCGACGGGAACTATTATTACTTCAACAATTCGGGCGTTATGCAGTACGGAGCCATCACGGTCTCCGTTATAAACGGCAACGGATTCATCAAGAGCGACGCCGGCTTTGTATTTGACTACTCGACCGGTATCGGCAAAATGAACAGATATACCGGCTTTGTCAATGATCCCGACGGCGCCAGGAGGTATTATGTTGACGGCACCTTCGTAAAGGGACTTGCAATAATCGATGGTTACGTCTACTATTTCTCAACGAGCAACGGCTCGATGAGAACCGGCGATTATACTGTATATCCCGGCAACTCCAACAAGCTGCTTACCAAAAAGACGGATTTCCACTTTGATGAAACAACGGGCAGAGCGATATTCACGTCTCTCAACGGTTTCTACAAGAGCCTGGACGGGGAAACGCGCTATTATGATAAGGGAGTTTTCAGGACGGGTCTCCAGCTCATCAACGGAGATTATTACTATTTTGATAAGACTACCGGAGCTATGCAGACAGGCACTCTGATAATTTCACCTGCCGAGTCCGGCGGCCTGCTTACCGAAGAGACCAAATTCCTGTTTGACAGCGTGACCGGCAAGGGAATAATCGATCCCAAGCAGGGCTTTATCAAAAACATGGATGGGATCACAAGGTACTACGTTGACGACAATTATGTCACGGGTCTCATGCTCATTGACGGCGATTATTACTATTTCTCGGAAACCGACGGCGCGATGTATGTTGGCATAAAGAGCAGCGTCACCCCGGAAAATTCAAACGGATTGCTCACTCAGTCTGCCGCTTTCAGCTTTGACGCGATTACAGGCAAGGGCAGGATGATCGAAGCGGGAGGCTTCTCCGGAGATTACGGAAATACGATATACACCGTTGACGGCGAGCCGCTGACTGGCCTTAACATTATCGACGGCAGCTATTACTATTTTAACGGCGATGGCATAATGCAGTACGGTGCGCAGACTGTGCCGCAGGGCAATGGCAACGGATTGATCGATAAGGATACCGATTTCGTTTTCAATTTTATCACCGGAGTCGGTACAACCAATAACATAACCGGCTTTGCAATCGACAGCGATAACGCCGTCAGGTATTATGTCAACGGCAGGTTTGTAAGAGGTCTGGCGCTCATAGACGGCAAGTACTACTATTTCTCAATGAGCAACGGCAATATGAGAAGGGGCGATTACACGGTCTATCCCGGCAACTCCAACGGCCTGCTCAAAGAGGTAACCAGTTTCCACTTTGACGAGACGACGGGAGCGGCGGTCTTGGAGGAGGATAAGCCTGCGGTATTCTCCGCAAAGGACGGCAGCACTGCCGTAATAGACGGAGATATGATCTACGGCCTTAAGCAGAAGCTGACGAAGTCTGCTTTCGAGAATGATTATATTACAGCGGAGAATGTGAGCATAACATATTCAGGCTCCGGCTCTTCGAGATATCTCGGCACCGGAACTGTAGTCACCGTCACTTCGGAGCAGACGGGAGAGGTCGTAGCCGCCTACACGATCGTCATCTACGGCGATGTGGACGGTAACGGCTCGGCCGACGCCAATGACAGGATCGCGCTTACAAACGCGGTCAGCGGTTCCGCCGACCCGCTCGACGGCGCATACAAGCAGGCAGCGAACCTGAACGGCGACAGAAGGATCAACGCGCAGGATCTTGTTAAGCTAAATAACGTCCTTGCCGGTATGTCCGAGATCGACCAGACCACAGGCCTCGCAGGCTGACGATAACTGCGGTGCTTGCGGAATAAAACAGTATAAAGGATCAGATCATCAGGGTGTGGTTTTTGCCGCACCCTGATTTATTGCTTTACCGGATTTCATTGTTTGACTTTTAGCGTGACAAATGATATAATCAAAAAGTATGGAGTATTGCACGCTGAATCAGCATTCTGCGATGCGGCATTGATGATCACGACTTCCCTTAACAGGTCGGATCGGGCGTCCGGAGAGACGCCGTAAAATTACAAGAAAAGCGAGGAAGATCAAAGTGAAGAAGCTTTCCAGAGGATTGATATCCGTATTGCTTGCGGCGGCACTCATGCTTTCGATGTGTGCGGCGGCGTCCGCGGCTGTTCTGCAGCCGGCGGAGATGACCCTTGTCTCGGATAAGGAGACGCTGCTTGCGCCGGGAGTTGTTCAGAATGAGGCGGTGGCATACAGCGCCAACAACGACAGGCTCAGCTACTACGCAGCCACCATTGACCTGAGCAATCCTACGAACCATGTAATAATCAATTACAAGGATAATCAGAATCAGGTCTTCGGTATGCAGACTGTAACGGATCAGATCGATGCCACCGAGGCGAAGCATCAGGGCGAGAACTACCGTATAGTAGTCGCGACCAACTCCTCGGGCTACAATATGACCACGGGTCGTCCCACCGGTGCGTTTATTATGGAGGGCATTGACAACACTCAGGAGGATGTTCCTCTTATAAATCCGGCAACCGGTAAAACGATGGTTGATTCCGACGGCAATGTGGTTTACGGTTGTGCCGGCGACAATTATTCTTTTTTCGCCATCAAGAAGGACGGAACGCCGATGCTCGGCTACATAGGCGAGTTTTCCAAATACAGGGATCAGCTTCAGGAGGCAGTCTGCGCCCATGAGGTTCTTGTCAAGGACGGCAAAAACGTCGTTTCTCCCGGGTACAATAAAACAAAGGCGCCGCGCACCTACGTCGGACTTACGGCGGATAACAAGGTTGTGCTCTTTGTCTGTGACGGCAGGCAGGCACCGTACTCAATAGGAATAGATTCCTACGAGGGAGCAAATATGATGATTTCCCTCGGCTGCGTTAACGCTCTCGGCCTTGACGGCGGCGGATCCTCCACGTACGTGTGCAGACGTCCCGGCGCTGAGGATTATCAGATAATCAACAGACCCTCCGACGGCGCGCCGCGCTCGGTTTCCACCTCTATCATGGTATATTCAACCGCTGCGCCCACGGGCGTTGTACAGAGTG
Source organism: Clostridia bacterium (assembly GCA_017450135.1). Lineage (GTDB taxonomy): Bacteria > Bacillota > Clostridia > Oscillospirales > Acutalibacteraceae > CAG-488. Next base: position 26,902 of record JAFSXA010000072.1, read on the forward strand.
CGGACGTCTTCTCCGATTATGATTACCTCTCTCCCGGTTCGTCCGTCAAGCTGTCCGCCAACGGAGTGGATATCTGCGGCTATCCGGCCGAGCTGCCCGAGGGAGCGTATTTCACCCTCAGCGACGATTCAATGGGCTCTATCAACGGCGATACCTTCACGGCAGGCTCCGGTTACGGCGACGTGACAGTAAACTGTATGTACGACGGGAAGCTTCTCGGCAGTCACGAGCTGCATATTATCAGGCCGGAGTCCATTGCATGGACCAAGAGCGTAATTGCCGCAACCTACGGCGAGAGGACGACTCTGCCTCTTGTGGCGTATTATCAGGGCGAGTTTGTCGCCATCAACGGCGACGATCTTGTAACGCTCTGCGGGCCCATCGAGGAGCTTGTCGACCAGCCTGAGACCTACGGCTATGTTGAGGGACTCGATTATGTTGCCCCGGATGAACACTGCGGAATAAGATCCACCCCGATCTACGCCATGCTTGCCTGGGATACGGAGACCGGAGATACAATCATACAGTCAAAGGTCGAGCTCCACCGCGCGTCGGAATCGGTATTTGATTTCGACACTGCGACGGTCAACAAGTATTACTATGCGTACAACAGAGATATCACAAATACGTACACGGAGGATAATGTAAATTACTATATACAAAACAGTCAGAAGAATGTTGAAGTCGCGTACACCATGGCGATAAATCTTGAGGATATGCAGCTTCCCGAGGATCTGCAGCCTCTGTGGGACGCCTTCGGCGAGGGCCTCGGCGGAACTATTTGGGGCGGCTTCCTTAGGATAGCGAACAAGATCGACGATTATTCCAACGTTACCGCCAGGCTTGATTTCCCCGACACGATGATAATATCCGACGTTTCGGATATAAGCTTCAGCTGTCCGCTGTTCGACGTGGACAGAGAGTCGGTCACCATAGACCCCGAGACTAACACCCTCATCATTCCGCTGCTCTGGAACAAGTCTTACGTGCAGAGCGTCATACTTGAGACCGGCTCGATCGATCCCGTCGACGTCGACCCGATAGGCATCTTGTCGGGAATCAAAGCTGTTCTCAAAGAAGACGTCGATTTCGGAACGAGCGATAGACTTCCGGTTAGTATAAATGCTGCGGTAGAATACAAGATGATAGCTCTCAGCTCCTCCGCACACGGCGCTGCCGAGAAGAATGAAGAGCTCAATAAATATATGTATACAGATCCCAAGAGCGGCAGACCCGGAATATGCGTTTTCGGCGAGTACATAAATACCACCGACAGCTTCGTCCTCCATTCACAGATCCTCGACGGATGGGACAGCACCGGCACAAGCTATACCGTCAACGGCGTCAAGCTCAAGGGAGCGCAGGTCATCGACGGCAGCGTATATTACTTTGATGAGAACGGAATACTCGACAGCACCAACGCCTATTCAGGTATGATAAACGGCCTTGACGGCGAGC